>NZ_DAIOEU010000004.1:0-142073 GCF_036746095.1 Dyella sp. | reverse complement strand
AACGTCGTTTTAGCTCTCCCGCCAGTTCCGCGGAAAATTTCCCCGGACAGCAGTGCGCAAAAGCGGGAATGACGGCCATGAAGTTTCTCGTCAATAACTTCACTGCGAGGCGCTGAGCTTGAACTCGATCCGCTTCTGCTGCTGCGAAGCGATCGCAGCACCGTCACGCATCGCCGGCGAAAACTTGGCCCGGCGCAGCGCATCGATGGCCGCGTTGTCGAACACGTGCCTCGGCTCGGCGCTGACGACCGTGATGTTGCTGACGCTGCCGTCCGCGTTGACCGTGTATTGCACATCCACCCAGCCTTCCTGGTTGTTGCGCAATGCCGTGGTGGGATAGCGCGGACGGATGGAAGAGATCGGAATGGCGTCGCGCGTTTCGCCGCCGCCTGCCGAGGCCGGCGCGCTGGCCACCTGATTGTTCGCCTTGGCTGCCGTCGGCTGCGTCGCTTCCTGTTGCGCCTTCTGTTGCGCCGCCACCGTCGCCTGCTGTTGCGCAGCCCTGTCCGCCGCGGCCTTGTCGGCCAATGCCTTCTCGGCGGCCGCTTTGTCGGCGGCCGATTTCTGCGCAGCCAGCTCCGCCTGATGCTGCTGATCGAGCTGCTTCTGCTGTTCCTGGTCGAGCGTCTTGCGCTGGGCGTCCAGCTTGGAACGCAGGATGGTCAGCGTGTAATTGGTGGGATCGACCTTGGCCAGCAGCGTGATCTCACGGTCGGCCTCGTCGAACTGACGCTGGTTGATCACCTGCTCGACGTTGCTGGCTGCGAACGGGAACGTCTCGCGCAAGGCATCCGCCGCGACCTGATTGCCGGGCTGCTTCTGCAACACCTTCAGGTAGAACTCAAAGGCGTTGTTGCCGGCCGGGGCGATCACCCGCTGCTGGTTCATCGCCTTGCGCGCTTCGGACAAAAGATCGTTGATGCTCAGCGCATCCACGTTGACCGGCGGCGTCGCGGCCTGTTGCTGGCCAAGGTTGACCGGCGTGGACGGGTGTCCGCCGGAGTCCGCACTCATCATGTCCTGATGCGGCTTGATGATGAGAAACCAGGCCACCACGGCGAGGCCTGCCACGACGGCAAGAATCGCAATGAAAACGGGCTTGATGGCACCACGCGCTTGCGCGCGTGCACGACGATTGTTTCGGGTATCCATGATCATTCACTACTGCAGTGGCATTAGATACCCGCGCTTCCCCCCTGTTATCCAGGTGCGGCTCCCCAACTTGCCGCGGCGCGGATGGGTCAAAGGTATCGCGATTGGGTCGACACGGCAAATGTGGGGCGGATCACGAAAGGTCGAGAAGCGGCCCGATGACCTGCGGCGATTGCCTGGCGTTCGAAGAACCATCCTTGTTTTCATTTTCGGAGAGCAGGAAATGAGTCCCCCAAAATGAAGCGTCCCGGCACGAGGCCGGGACGAAACGCTTTCGAACTACCTCCCTGCGCTGGGCACCGCAGGGAGACAAATCGAGTGAAACGTCTAGTTGTTGTGCTTACTTCTTGCTGGCCCGGGGGGCCTTGGCGGCCTTGGTGGCCTTCACGACTTTGGCAGCGGCTGCCTTCTTGGCAGTGCGCTTACGGGTTGCCTTCTTGGCAGCCTTCTTGGCGCCAACGCGCTTGGCGGTGGCTTTCTTCGCGCCTACGCGCTTGGCACCCGCCTTCTTGGCGGTCTTGCGCGCGGTGCGCTTCTTGGCGGTGGCCTTCTTGGCGACCGGCCGCTTGGCTGCAGCTTTACGAGTGGTTTTCTTGGCGGCTTTCTTCGCCGACTTACGTGCGGTTTTCTTGGCAGTGGCCATAGTACGTCTTAGCTCCTCATCAGTTGGCAGTGGTTGCCCAGTAAAAGCGTGGAGGAACGCCTCAACCAGCAAATCGCTGTTCGTAGCGTGCCTCAAATTGTTGACCTGTCGGTAAGTACGCAGATCCGACAGCAGTCGCAATACATGCATGGGAATGGAGACAGTGATCTTTCTTACCGCCTCCGCTTTCTCTCCATGTTCTACGTAAGGTTGGATGTATTTCGATGCCACCATTGGAAACGTTCCCCGTTTATGGTGCGAAAGCTATTCCTGAACATTTCAACTGTCAATTGATTTTTGCCATGAAATCAATCCCTTCGCCCCGGCGACCAATCAATGACGCCATCGGAAGGATGGTTTTTCAGTGACTCGATGCAATGAGAACAGCCATCCAAACATCCAGTTGATTCGCTTCGCCCGGTTTTAGAAAAAGGCCAAAAACAAGCTTAAAAATGTGATTTTTCTCATTCGCGCTGATACATGCATGTTGCCAATGCAAACCGTGCGGCCATGCCATGCAGCGCGCCGTTCCGGCGCCTCGAAAGGGTGATCCGGGAGCATGAACGAATTTAGACCGGAAGACGCCCGGACCGGTGCCGAAGGCGACCCGGAACATCCCGAACACCCTCGATGCGCACCGCGATCACCCGCCGTCGCCGACATGCGATGCGCGATCAGGCCGGTGCATCGCGGTGCCCGTGATGCAACTTCTGTCGACGCCGCGTGGTGTCCTCGCGGTAACTTCTACACAGACCGCTGACATGAGAACGGCCGCCTAGGCGGCCGTTACTCGGATCGCGCCGATGGCGCGTCAGTGATCTTCGTTCTCGATCAGTTCGCCGTAGGCATCCGCATCGAGCAGTTCGTCCAGTTCGCCACGATTGCTGGGCTGGACCACGAACAACCAACCGTCGCCATAGGCGTCTTCATTGATCGTCTCGGGCTTGTCGGCAAGCGCCTCGTTCACTTCGACGATCTCGCCGGACACCGGCGAATAGATGTCGGAAGCGGCCTTGACCGATTCCACCGTGGCGGCGCCGGTGCCGGCTTGCACCGAAGCGCCGACTTCCGGCAGTTCGACGTAGACCAGGTCGCCGAGCTGCTCCTGCGCATGGTCAGAGATGCCCACGCGAACCAGTCCCTTGTCTTCGACACGGGCCCACTCGTGGGACTTGAGGAATTTCAGATCGCCGGGAATCTCGCTCGCGCTCATGATCGGATCCAGTGGTTGATTTCGGTGAGGGGTGGAAGTGCGGATTCTAACTGCTGATGTCGCAGGAGTGGGACAGGGCCGTCGTTACGCTCAGACGCCTTCGCACGGCTTGCCGTCGCGCACGAACGGAAACTTCACCACGCGCACCGGCACTTCGCGGCCGCGGATGTCGACCCGCACGTTGTCGGTAACGCCCGCCGGAATACGTGCGAAGGCCACCGACTTGTTCAAGCTGGGGGCGAAGCTGCCAGAAAGAATTTCACCCTCGCCTTGCGGCGTCAGCACTTTCTGGCCGTGGCGCAGCACGCCTTTTTCATCCATCACCAGGCCGACCATGGCGCGCGGCACGCCGGCCGCCTTCTGTGCTTCCAGCGCCTTGCGGCCGATGAACTCGCGGCCTTCGTCCAGCGAAAGGGTCCAGGCCAGGCCGGCTTCCCACGGCGTGACGTTCTCGTCCATGTCCTGGCCGTAGAGATTCATGCCGGCTTCCAGGCGCAGGGTGTCGCGCGCGCCGAGGCCGCACGCGGCGACGCCAACGTCAGCCAATGCCTTCCACAACGCCACGGCATGCTCTTCCGGCAGCAGGATCTCGAAACCGTCTTCGCCCGTATAGCCGGTGCGCGCAATGAACAGCGGCATGCCATGTGGGCCTTGCGCAGCAGCGGCGGCAAAGCGGCCAAGCTTTTCGATCCGCGCACGATCCACCTCGTGCAACAGGCCGATTACTTTGGCGCGCGCGCGCGGGCCTTGCACGGCGATCATCGCGAAATCGGGACGCTCCTTCACGGCAACGTCGAAGGCCTTCGCCTGCTTTCCGATCCATGCCAGATCCTTGTCGCGCGTGGCCGCATTGACCACCAGGCGGAAGTGTTCATCGCCCAGCAGGTACACGATCAGGTCGTCGATCACCCCGCCCTGCTCGTTGAGCATGCAGCTGTAGAGCGCCTTGCCCTGCACCTTGAGCTTGTCGACGCTGTTGGCCAGCAGGTGGCGCAGGAATTCGCGCGTGCGGGCGCCGTGCAGATCGACCACCGTCATGTGCGACACATCGAACATGCCGGCATCGCGACGCACGGCGTGGTGTTCCTCGATCTGCGAGCG
The DNA here is from genome assembly GCF_036746095.1 of Dyella sp. Taxonomy (NCBI): domain Bacteria; kingdom Pseudomonadati; phylum Pseudomonadota; class Gammaproteobacteria; order Lysobacterales; family Rhodanobacteraceae; genus Dyella; species Dyella sp. Next base: position 137,964 of record NZ_DAIOEU010000004.1, on the reverse strand, counting down.
GTAGCTGATCGGCATGTCCCAGCCGCCGAAATCGACCATGCGCGCGCCGAGTTCGCGATGGAGGGCGTTGAGTACGGTCTTCTGGGTCATTGCGGGCCTGCCAGGGTGGGGAGACCGCGCATTATCCCCACCGCTCCGCGGCAATCCAAGTTGCAGGGCGTCATGGACGGCGGTGCGCGGTATCGATCAGGCGGAACGTCAGATTGATGCGCGGCTCGGATATGCCCGTGCTTTTCGGCAAATCGTGCTGATATCCACGCTGGGTATCGCCAGCCATGCACAACAGGCTGCCATGCGAAAGCGTGATGCCGACAGGCCGCACTGCGTGTGGTGCGCGTGGCACCCGACGGCGAAAACGAAAGCGGCGCTCCGCTCCAAGGCTCACGGAAGCAATGACAGGTTTGACGCCAAGCTCCGGTTCGTCATCACTGTGCCAGCCCATGGAGTCCTGGCCGTCGCGGTACAAGTTGGCAAGCACGCTGTTGAAGCGCACCTGGCAAGCGCGCTCGACACCTTCGCGCAATGAAAGCAACGACGTCGTCCAAGGCCTGGGTTCGAATCGGCTGCGCGAATACACATAGGTAGCGCCGGGATCGCCGATCCAGCAACTCAGGCGAGGCGAATCGACCTCGCGCCCGAACATGTTCAGGCGGTGGCGCTCCCACGGGATTTCTTCCAGCAAGCGAGCGAGCAAGCCATCCGCTTCGTCGCGGCAAAGCCAGCAAGGCGCGTAGCGCACATCGGCATCCGGCAGTGGCAGCTGTTGCCAGGCATCGCCGATAAGCTCAGAAATCATCGCGACCAACAGGATAATCGGGTGCCGCATCCAGCGTGGCGGACCACACCGCCGCCAATTCGAGCAGGCGCAGATCCGAACCGCGCGCGCCGACCAGCTGCATGCCGATCGGCAAACCGTTCGGCAGCGTGCCCATGGGAATGCTTACGGCCGGGCAGCCGGCAAGATTGGCGAAGCTGGTGAGATCGCCCTGCGTATCCGGCACCGGGCCATCCAACGGGAACGCACCTTGCGGCGTGGTGGGCGTGACCAGTACGTCGATCTGCGCGAACAGCCGGCGCATCTTCAGTGCGGCGGTATCGAGCACGCGATCGGCTTCGGCGTAGTCGGCCGCCGTCTTGCGGGTTGCGTAATCCAGCAGGAGGCGGAACTGCGGCGATACGGGGTGTTCGGTATCGGCAAGCTGCGCCGCGAACGTGCCGAGCATTTCCGCTTCCATCAACAGGAAACCGGCCCGACGCGAACGCGGGAAATGCCAATCGTCGAAATCCACCGTGCGGCGTTCGCCCAGCTCGCCGTTGAGCTTGGCCAGCGCCGCCTCGAACACGTCCAGCACATCTTGCTGCACGCCCAGCGCAGGCAGGTTGGGCAGCACGCCGCAGCGCAACTTGCCCGGCTCCCAGTCCGGCGGCGACAACGCCACACGGCGATGGCGCGAGCGCGGGTCTTCCGCGTCGTAGCCTGCCAACACCTGCAACAACACGGTGAGGTCGTCGACACCGCGTGCAAGCAAGCCCACGGTATCGAGCCGACGCGCGGCCGGCGTCATGCCGCGTGCGGAAATTTCGCCCTGCGTCGGTTTCAACGCAAACACGCCGCAGTAGCTGGCGGGAATGCGAATCGAACCCAGGCTGTCCGAACCGATGGCCGCCACCGCCAGGCCCGCCGCGACAGCCACCGCCGCCCCGCCGGACGACCCGCCCGCCGTATAGCCACGACGATGCGGGTTATGCGTTGCGCCGAAGTGCGGATTGTTGGTGACGGCGCCCAATGCGCCCTCATCCATATTGGTCTTGCCGATCAGCACGGCGCCGGATGCGCGCAACCGCGCCACCACGTGCGCATCATGCCCGGCCGGTCGTCCAGGGCCCGGCAGGCCGGAGTGCGTCGGCCAACCGGCGATGTCGAAGTTGTCCTTGAGCGCGATGGGTACACCATCCAGCCGACCGATCACGCCATCGCGGCGCCGGCGCTCGGCCCCCTGCGCCTGCTCCCGCGTCAACGCCGGGCTCAGCCCGACATAGGCATTGAGCTGCGGATTGAGGCGTTCGATGGCATCAAGATAAACCTGGGCCAGCCGGCCTGGCTGTACTTGGCCCGATGCCAGCCAATGCAGGACCTGGCACAACGTGGCGCGGCGAAGATCGATATCGGCGATCGGTGGAAGAGAGTTCATGCACACTCCGGTGGCGGGACATCCAGGCGGTTCGCCGGGCCACCGGTTTGCCGCGCAGCAGGCGAACCCGGAGAATACCGTCCCAGCCGGCGCGGTAACCACACGTGCGGACACCCTCAGCAGCCCCCACACCTACGGAGCCCAGCCTCATGACCGAACGCGAGACGATGGAATACGACGTGATCGTCGTCGGCGCCGGGCCGGCGGGGCTCTCGTTCGCCATCCGCCTCAAGCAGCTCAAGCCGGACGTGACGGTCTGCGTGATCGAGAAGGCATCGACCATCGGCGCACACATCCTTTCCGGCGCGGTGATCGAACCGCAGCCGCTGGATGCCCTGCTCCCCGGCTGGCGCGACAACCCGCCGCCGATCTGCGTGCCGGCCACCGAAGACGAATTCTGGCTGCTGACCAAGACCGGCGGCCGCAAGCTGCCGGTGCCGGCAACGATGAACAATCACGGCAACTTCATCGTCTCGCTCGGCGCGATGTGCGCCTGGCTCGCCCCGCAGGCCGAAGCCCTGGGCGTGGACGTGTTCCCCGGCTTCGCCGCCGCCGACACCATTTATAACGAGGACGGCTCCGTCGCCGGCGTGCGCATCGGCGACATGGGCGTGGCAAAGGACGGCTCGCACAAACCCGGCTACACGCAAGGCATCGACATCAAGGCGAAAGTCACCGTGCTGGCCGAAGGCGCGCGCGGCAGCCTCACCAAGCAGCTCATCAAGCGCTTCAAGCTGGATGAGAACAGCGACCCGCAAGGCTATTCCATCGGCATCAAGGAACTGTGGCAGGTACCAGCCGGACGCGTCACACCCGGCAAGATCTTCCATAGCTTCGGCTGGCCAGCCGATAACCGCACCTACGGCGGCGCCTTCCTCTACCACCTGGACAAGGACCGCATTGCCCTCGGCTACGTCAGCGGCCTCGACTACAAAGATCCCAACTACCAGCCATGGGAAGCCTTCCAGCAATGGAAGAACCACCCCATGGTCAAACCGCTGCTCGAGGGCGGCAGCATTCTTTCCGCCGGCGCACGCGCCATCGTCACCGGCGGCTACCAGTCGCTACCCAAAGTGGAGATGCCCGGCGCCCTGCTGATCGGCGACACCGCCGGCCTGCTCAACGTGCCCAAGATCAAAGGCACGCATCAGGCGATCAAGAGCGGCATGCTCGCGGCCGAACACCTCGCCGCAAGCGACCTGAAGCCCACCGGCTTCGACGCCAAGCTGCGCGGTTCCGACGTGATGGCGGAACTCAAGCAAGTCCGCAACATCAAGCCAGGCTTCAAGAAGGGTTTATGGTTCGGCATGTTCAACGCCGGCTGGGAAACCGTGATCGGCGGCAAGTCTCCGTGGACGTTGAAAAACAAACCCGACTGGAACTCGCTGCACATGCTCGGCCAATACGAAGAACCCAAGCGCGACTACGTGCAACGCGAACTGCCGCCCCGCGATCGCCTGGCCGGCGTGTACTTCGCCGCCACCGAGCATGACGAAGACCAGCCGGTGCACTTGCACGTTGCCGATACGTCGGTCTGCGTGACGAAATGCGCGCAGGAATACGGCAACCCCTGCACCCGCTTCTGCCCCGCCAACGTCTACGAGATCGTCAACGACGAAGCGGGCAAGCGATTGCAGATCAACGCCGCCAACTGCGTGCATTGCAAGACCTGCGACATCAAGGATCCGTACGAAATCATCAACTGGGTGCCGCCTGAGGGTGGGTCCGGGCCGAATTATCAGAATCTGTGACACGGGAGCATGGCGCTGTCCGGCGGGCTGATCTGGCGCTTCAAGCGCCTTAATTACGTATTGCAGCGTTTTCGCGGTAGCGTGGCGCTGCGCGGCTGGCGTGGCACGTTTGCGCGGGTGCGGCAGGAATTTGAACGTCGCCCCACATTCGACGGCACGCTTGATGTCGAACCATTCGATGTCCCCTTCGAACCGTTTGCCCTGCCAACCTCGGGTCGACCGCTGGTGTCGGTGATCATTCCAATCCACGGCAAGATCGAGTACACCCTGGCGTGCTTGCGCTCGATCGCACGACACGCTCCCGAAGCGCCATTCGAAATCATCGTCGTCGACGATGTTTCACCCGATGATTCGCTTGAGCAACTTGCCCAAATTGCAGGACTTCGATTACTGCGCAATGATCACAACCTAGGTTTCGTCGGCACATGCAACGCGGGCGCCATGGCTGCGCACGGCGAATTTCTGTTATTCCTGAACAACGACACCCAGGTCACGCCGAACTGGCTTGACGGCCTGCTGCGCTGTTTCAACGAACGCGACGATTGCGGTATCGCTGGCAGCCGACTCGTTTATCCCGATGGACGACTCCAAGAAGCCGGCGGACTTGTATTCGCCGACGGCAGTTGCTGGACCTCCGGACGTTTTGAACATCGCGATGCACCCCCATGGCGATATCGCCGCGAGGTCGATTACGTCAGCGGCGCATCGCTGATGGTCCGGCGCAAGGTGTTCGAACGTATCGGCGGCTTCGATGAACGCTATGCGCCCGCCTACTATGAGGATACAGATCTTGCCTTTGCTGCACGGCAGCTGGGCTTGAAGGTCTATTACGAACCATCCAGCACCATCATCCATTGCGAAGGCATTAGCGCAGGCATCGACCTGCATGCCGGCATGAAGCGCCACCAGGTGATCAACCAAGTGACGTTCATAGCAAAATGGAAGGAGGTCTTGCGCGATCATCCGTCAGCGGACATGCCGCTGCCGCGCGCATTGCGCTGGCGCCGGCGCGGCAGGATTCTTGTCGTGGACAGCATGACTCCCGACCCCACACGCGATTCCGGCTCGCTTCGACTTAGCGCCATCCTGCGCATACTTGATGAGCAAGGCTGGTCCGTATCGTTCATGCCGGATGATGGCCACGCAACGGAACAAGAAATCCGCGCGCTCGGTGCCTTGGGCATCGAAGTGCTATGTCGCCCTTGGGTTGGTGATCTTCCCCGCTGGCTCCGTAGCAACGGCAGCGAACTTCATGCGGTCATACTCTGTCGTCATACCGTGGCCGGTCAGTACGCCTCGCTGGTACGCAAGTTGGCACCGAAGGCGCGCCTATTGTTCGACACTGTCGACCTGCATTTCCTGCGCGAACAACGAGCTGCCGAACTCAGCGGGAACTCATCCATGGCGCGCCAGGCGCAGGCATCGCAAAAAAGCGAACTGTCACTCATCGAACAATGCGACGTGACCTTCGTAGTAAGTCAGCACGAACAGGCCCTGCTCCACCACCACCTTCCCCATGCAAACATCGAATTGCTTTCGAACATCCATGAAGTTCACGGTTGCAGGCACCCGCATGAGGCCCGCAAGGATTTCGTTTTCATCGGTGGATTCGGCCATCCACCCAATGCCGATGCCGTGCGCTGGATCGCACGGAAGATCCTTCCCGCACTGCGCGCACAGCTACCAGATGCACGAGTACACATACTTGGCGATGTAACGGATGCCGCCCGTTCTGAACTCCAGACACCAGGCCTGGAGCTGCATGGCCGTGTTCCCGATCTGGCGCCCTGGCTGGATGGCGCGCTGGCATCGCTCGCGCCGCTGCGGTTTGGCGCGGGGGTGAAAGGCAAGATTAACATGGCCATGAGCTATGGCGTTCCCGTGATCGCCACGCCGCTGGCGGTCGAAGGTATGCATTTGAAGCAAGGTCAGGATGTACTCCTTGCCGACACTGCCGAGAACTTTGCGCGTGCGGCACGAGAACTGCAGCACAACAGTGAGCTTTGGAAACGTCTCTCGGCAGCTTCTCTCGATAACGTCAAGCGCCATTTTTCCCCATGCCTTGCTTCCGAGGCCCTTGATCGCGCACTCGGCCCCGCCCGCCATTGAAAGCGGACCGACCTATGCTATCCATTTCCAAATTTTCATCCTTGTTGCGAGACGCCATACAACGCCACGGTGGCGGCATGGCTGGCATTCGATCCATTGTCCTCCGCAGTTTTCGCGTAAGCCGGGCATTGGGCTTGCGTGGCCTGTGGTGGCGCATTCACGCCGCGCAACGGCGCAATATCCCCGTCCCCGTCTCGGAAACGATGACATTAAATCCGGCCACGCCCCTTGCGCAGGTGGATCTTACCGTCGGGGTGATGGCGCACGTGTTCTACCCCGATCTGCTCGATGAGCTCGCCGGGTACCTCTCCCACATTCCGCTTCCCTATGTGCTGATGATTTCGGTGATGGATGAGTCAGCACGGGCATTGGCTGAAACCCATCTTTCGGGTTTGCCTCGGTTGACCGTGCTAGATATCCGCATCGTGCCCAATCGCGGCCGCGACATCGCGCCGCTCTTGGTGACCTTCCGCGAGGAGATCCTGAAGCTCGATTTGATCTGTCATGTACATACCAAGAAATCCCTGTACGCCGGGCAGGAGCAGAACAGCTGGCGTGGCTATTTATTCCAGTCCCTGCTTGGCTCACCAGATCGCCTGTCATGGGTTTTCGGCATGTTCCATGCAAATCCCAAGCTGGGCATGATCTACCCAGAGAGCTACGCAAGCGTTCCGTTGTGGGGTCACACCTGGCTGAGCAATGCCGAGTGGGGTCGTCAACTGGCAGAGCGGCTCGGCTTCGAGATCGACGCTGCAAGCTATCTCGATTTTCCAGCCGGCTCCATGTTCTGGGCGCGGACCCAGGCGCTTCGCCCACTGCTTGAACTTGGTTTGCGCACCGAGTCTTTCCCTCCGGAGCAAGGACAGGTCGATGGGACCTTGCAACATGCTATCGAGCGCATGCTCTGCCTTGTCACCCGGCACCAAGGGCTCTTCGTTGGCATTGTGCCAAGTGACGGCAGGCTCGCATTGGCGCAGGAGGGCGAGCGCAATCGTCAGCTGTACTTCGACGCCCCATTGAGACAGAAGATCGACTACTTCGCCTCGGATGCAGCGTGGGTTTCCTTCGATATATTCGACACACTTGTCGTCCGGCCTTTTCTCACGGCACACGGTGCACGCAATTTTCTTTCGATGCTTGTGCAAGAACAGTTTGGCATTGAAGGATTCGATCGATTGCGTAGCCAAGCCGAGATAAAAGCGCGTGCGCGCGCCGGCAAAGATGTTGACCTGCAACGAATCTACGCAACACTTCAGCAAGATGCTTCGCTCGATTCAAAAATTCTTGAAGCTGTAATGGCACTTGAGCTTTCCACGGAGCGCCGATTGCTCAAACCACGAAGCGTACTGGTGGAGGCGCTTGAGTCCTTCGCGGCGGATCCACGACGTACAGTCGTTGGTGTCTCGGATATGTACATTTCCCAGCAGGATCTGAGGGCTGTACTGCCATCGGCCATAGATCAAGCGTTAGGCCGTCTATATGTCTCTTGCGATACAGGCTGGCGCAAAGATACGGACAACGGCTGGCATGCACTTATTCAAGCGGAACATGGCGACCCCAAAAAATGGTTGCATATCGGGGATAACGAACACGCTGACGTTATGCAGCCCCTGCACGCCGGCATGCTTTTTCCCGTCCACGTGCTGCGACCTTCAGCTTATTTGGATGTCGTACCGTCACTTCGTGACCTCCGCCCGCCTGCCAGCCAGCGTGGCGACTGGGCGCACGAACTCTGGCTCGGCCTGGTTGTTAATCACTTGGCGCAATGGGGTGATCGACAACCAGAAATGTTTGCCGGCTCCATGCGGATCGAGCATCCAGAAAGCTTCGGTTATGTCGTACTCGGTCCGTTGATCACGGATTATCTCATTTGGCTCGCTCGTATTGCCCTGCAACGAGGATCGAAGAAAATCCTTTTCCTTAGCCGCGAAGGCTACCTGTTACACAAGCTCTACCTGCGTATGCGGGCGCACGTACCCGCCCTCGCCGCGGTCGAGGCTCGTTATCTGCTGGTGTCGCGGCGCGGTGTAAACACACCGGCCATGCACGACATCACCGATCTCGCCTCGGCTTTTCGCAAGCCTTACACCGGTTCGTTTTTTGGCTTGCTTGATTCGCGACTTGGTCGTGAGGTGGCAACATCAGCGCAGCAAGCGCTAGGACGCACAGCGCTTGAAAGTGAAGTCTACTTGCCAGAGATGGCCAGCGAACTCATCGAGCGCCTGCGTTCGATCGCCCCCGCGCTGGAAGAAATAGCTCAACGGGAGAGGAAGGCCTATCAGCTCTACTGGCATACGCAAGTCTCCGATGGCGATCAGCCGATCGTGGCGGATGTCGGTTATGCGGGAAGCATTCAAGCCCAACTTGCCCGCGTCATCGGTCAGCCGTTAGGTGGCGCCTACTTCGCTGTCACCAGTGACATCGATGAAGTACTCGCCACTGACCAATGGGCGGTCGCCCGCTTCCACGACGGCCGCAGCGATGCGGACCTGCCGCCGGTGTTGACGCATCACCTGCTGCTGGAGGCTTTGCTCACTTCCCCATCCGCACAGTTTTCGCATTTTGAGCAGCAGGAAAATGATCTCCTTCCGCGCTTTCGCGAGGACGACGAACACGCTCCCCGCTGGGTACTCATCGAAAAGATCCAAGCGGGAGCGGAAACATTCATCAAGGACATCCTGGATGTTGCCGGCAAGCATGTGCTGGATGCCCAATTCGCCCCCCGCGCTGTGCAGGAGCCGCTGCACGCCGTGGGAACAGGGCGCTGGGAGCTTGGTGCCTGGAGCGCGTCTCTTATCATCGATGATGAATACACGGGACGTGGCCGTGTCGCGACTCACCCCAATGCCGCTTGAGCACCATCCACGCGCACCGGCATCAGGTGATATGTCAGCGGGTGCCGGCTGGCGAGCACGCATAACCATTCGCACCCGCATGGTGCCAGGAATCCAGGTAGAATAGTCGTTTAAACAAACGTTCAACCGCCCTGTGGGCGTCGGCAACTCAAGGAATCGGCGATGAAAATCCTGGTCGGCTACAAGCGTGTCGTGGACTACAACGTCCGCATCCAAGTGAAGCCCGATGGTACGGGCGTAGTAACGGATGGCGTGAAACTTTCCGCCAATCCCTTTGACGATATCGCCCTGGAAGAAGCTCTTCGCCTGCGTGAAAAAGGGGTCGCTGAAGAGGTAGTGGTGGTCGGTATCGGTCCAGCAGATCTCACTGCACATCTACGCAACGGTTTGGCCATGGGCGCAAACCGCGCCATCCATGTCGTCACCGCAGATGCCGTGCAGCCGCTTACCGCGGCGCGCGTGTTCCTAAAGCTGGTGGAGAAAGAGCAGCCCGGGCTGGTAGTTCTCGGCAAGCAAGCCATTGATGATGACGCCAACCAGACCGGCCAAATGCTGGCGGCACTGTGGGATCGCCCACAAGCCACATTTGCCAGCAAGCTGGAAATTGCCGGCGGCAAGGCCACGGTAACGCGTGAAGTCGACGCCGGCCTGGAAACGATTGAAGCCGAACTGCCGGCCGTCATCACAACTGACCTGCGCCTCAACGAACCTCGCTTCATCAAGCTGCCTGACATCATGAAAGCCAAATCCAAGCCCATCGACACGATCGAATTCGCTTCGCTTGGTGTAGATGTGCAAGATCAACTCAAGACCATGCACTATGCCGCCCCGGCCAAACGGAGCAAGGGCGTGATGGTGAAGGACGCCGCCGAACTTGTATCGGCTCTGAAGCAAAAAGGGCTGCTGTAAGCAGCCGGCCAGCACTAAGGAGACATCCATGAGCAAGGTCCTGGTTATCGCCGAACATCTGGACGGCAAACTGAACTCCTCGACCGCCCGCGCCATCAGCGCGGCGGCGGCGATCAAGCCCGAAGCAATCGACGTATTGGTATTAAGTGACAAAGCGGATGCCATTGCCGCAGAAGCCGCCAAGATTCAGGGCGTGAACCGCGTGTTGACGGTCGAGCGCCCAGAAAACGCGCACCCTCTCGCTGCCGCGCTGGCACCACAAATCGCCCAGGTCGCGGCTGGTTACAGCCATGTGTTCGCCCCCTCCACGACATTTGGCAAAGATGTTGCTCCGCGCGTAGCCGCCCTGCTGGGCGTAGCGCAAGTCAGTGACGTGATGAGTGTGGAAGACAGCCACACCTTCAAGCGCCCGATCTACGCCGGCAATGCCATCATCACGGTGCAGGCCGATCCTTCGCATATCATCGTTGCAACCATTCGCACCGCTTCCTGGCCTGCTGCTGCCAACGTCGCCAATAGCGCCTCGATCGAAGCGCTGAGCCTGGATGTCGCACTGCCTTCGCATACCCGCTTCATTGAACTCAAGCAGGGCAAGAGCGACCGCCCGGATCTGCAGAGCGCCAACAAGGTAGTTTCCGGCGGCCGCGGCGTGGGTTCGAAGGAAAACTTCGAGATCATCTACAAGTTCGCCGACAAGATCGGCGCTGCCGTAGGCGCCTCCCGCGCAGCAGTGGATGCCGGATATGTCCCGAACGAGCTGCAGGTGGGCCAGACGGGCAAGATCATCGCACCCGAGCTGTATATGGCAATAGGCATTTCGGGCGCCATCCAGCACCTCACTGGAATTAAGGATGCGGGCACCATCGTGGCCATTAATAAGGATGCCGAAGCCCCCATCTTTGAAATCGCAGACATTGGATTGGTGGGTGACCTGTTCAAGCTGATTCCGGAGCTCGAACAGGCAATAGATTAAGAACCCTACAGTCTTGGCAAAAGGGTGGCAGCAATGCCGCCTTTTTTTGTTTTCATCCCATCAAGCGCTGAGAATGTGCTCTACAGCAGCGACCACACGTTCAACGTCCGCATCAGATAGCGCAGGCGAGAGAGGTAAACTGATCGTTTCGCGGCCAAGCTTCATGGCGCGCGGCCATTGCTCAGGCCGCCATCCAAATCGTTGCTGGTAGTACGGGTGCTCCGGAATGGAAAGATAATGCACCCCCGTACCGATCCCGGCCACATTCATCGCGTCCAGAAATTCATCACGGCTGACACCACAACGCTTCTCGTCAATCATTACGGTGTAAAGATGACGACCATGGCGTATGCCCTCCTGTCCGGACATCGGAAGCACGATAGGCAATGAAGCAAATGCGACGTCGTAATGTCGCCAGATTTCATCGCGACGTTGCCAGTTCTTTTCTACCCGCGCGAGCTGATGCAAGCCGAGCGCCGCCTGCAAGTCCATCATGTTGTACTTGAAACCACACTCCACAACTTGATAGTGCTTGTAACCCTCGTCACCGAAGCGGTGCCAGGCATCCTTGCTCATACCATGCAGTGCCAACACTTTTGCCCTGGCGATCTGCTCCTCGCTACGCCCGAGGATCATCCCACCCTCGCCAGTAACAACGTTTTTGGTGACGTAAAAGCTGAAGCAGCCAAAATCGCCAAACGTCCCCACTGGCTGCCCTTGGAACTCGGCCTCGACGGCGTGGGCACAGTCCTCGATAACGATCAAGCCATGCTTACGGGCAATAGCCATGATGCGATCCATGGCACATGGCCGCCCGGCAAAGTGCACCGGCAAAATGGCTCGCGTACGTAGAGTAATGGCGGCCTCGATCGCGTCGGGGTCGAGGTTTTGGGTGACAGGATCGACATCAGCCAATACGGGCACCAACCCGGCATGCAAGATTGCATTGATAGTCGCGCAGAACGTTAGCGGGGTCGTAATCACCTCAGAGCCCGGTTCGATACCCGCTGCAAGCATGCTCACGTGCAGTGCTGCCGTACACGAGTTGACGGCGGCCATCTGGGTAGATTTGACCCGCCGAAAAGCAGCAAAGTCCCGCTCAAATTGCGCCACCCGCGGCCCAGTTCCCAACCAGCCGGAGCGCAGGCAGGCCAGCACCTCATCTATTTCCGCCTCATCGAAACGGGGGGCGCCGAAGACAAGGAAAGGAGACTGATCTTGGCCTATTGTCATGAATGTCAGCCGATTGGCCAGTGCGGAAAGCAAGCATGATAACGCCTGGGTTTACGGTGGATGCTCGCGTGCCAGATGTGCCCGTTTCATTCTCCAGGTAAAAGTCGCGTCACCAATACCTCCACCATTGTGTCCAACAACATGTCCTGAGTCTGCAGGTGAACTTCCGGCAACTCAGGAACCTCGTAAGGTGAATCGATACCGGTGAAGTTGCTGATTTCCCCCGCCCGGGCCTTGCGATACAAGCCCTTCGGATCACGCCGTTCGCATTCTTCCAATGAGGTATCTACGAATACCTCAAGAAACTCGCCGTCATCGAAAAGCCCTCTAGCGAACTCACGCTCGCTGCGAAACGGCGAGATCACACACACTAGTACAACCAATCCGGCGTCAACCATAAGGTGTGCCACTTCCGCCACGCGTCGCACGTTCTCTACACGAGATTCCGGCGTGAAACCTAGATCACGGTTGAGACCATGACGAAGGTTGTCCCCGTCTAGCAGATAAGTATGACAACCGAGCGCCGCTAGGCGACGTTCTAACAGGTTCGCGACTGTGGATTTGCCCGCACCGGATAGTCCTGTAAACCACAGGCAGCGCGGCTGCTGGCCTTTGATTTGCGCGCGCGTTTTTTTGTCGACATCCAGGTGTTGCCAGTGCACATTGCCTGCGCGGCGCAATGCAAAATCCAGCATGCCGCACGCCACGGTATCGTGGCTCTGCCGATCGATCAGAATGAAACCGCCCAGCATGGGGTTGGTGGAATAGCTTTCAAATGCGATCGGTTGGTCTAAGTCGATATTGCAGTATCCCACTTCATTCAACTCTAGACGATGCGCTGCCAGCTTCGCCTGTGTATTGACATCCACCTTATACTTGATAACAGTGACGCGCGCATTTACCGTGCGTGGGCCAATCTTCATCCAGTAACCGCGATTGGGGAAAAGTGGCTCATCGCCCATCCACAGTACATGTGCCGCAAACTGATCAGCCTCGGGCGCTGGTCGGGCGGCGTCAGCAATGATTTCACCCCGACTGATATCGACTTCACGATGCAAGGTCAAGGTGACTGCCTGACCAGCACTCGCTTCTTGAAGATCACCATCCGCCGTAACAATACGAGCGACATGCGCACGTTGCGTACCAGGCTGCACTAAGATTTCGTCTCCCACTCGCACGCGACCACCGCATATGGTGCCTGCATAACCGCGAAATGATTGATCGGGGCGGTTCACCCATTGTACTGGCATGCGGAAATCCGCTGCCTGAGCTGGCTTCACCTCGATTGTTTCAAGTAGTTCCAACAGAGTCGGACCGCTATACCAAGTCATTTCAACGGACCGCCTGCCTACGTTATCGCCACGCAATGCAGCTACTGGCAAAGCATACACCTCGGCAATACCTAGCTGAGCGGCCAGCTCACCATAAGAAACGCGTATGCTCTCATAAATATCTTTGCGGTAACCCACCAGATCCATCTTGTTCACCGCCAAGATTACCTTCCGGATGCCCAAGAGAGCGCAGATATAGGTATGTCGACGCGTTTGCACAAGCAGCCCCTTGCGCGCATCGACCAGCACTACAGCGAGATCAGCATGCGAGGCACCCGTAGCCATATTCCGTGTGTATTGCTCGTGCCCTGGGCAGTCTGCAACGACAAAGCTACGGCGTGCGCTATGAAAGTAGCGATACGCTACGTCGATGGTAATACCTTGCTGGCGTTCCGCGTCCAAACCATCCATAAGCAATGAAAAATCCAGCACACCACCTTCTGGATGCAAGCCCTGGCTATCGCGACGAAGTGCTTCGATCTGGTCGTCCGGTAACATGCCGGCATCGTAGAGCAGCCGCCCAAGCAGAGTGCTTTTACCATCATCCACGCTACCGCACGTGATAAAACGCAGCTGACCAAGGCTCTGAGTGAAGGATGTCAACATCAAAAGTAGCCCTCATGCTTCTTACGCTCCATTGACGCGGAAGGGTCGTGATCGATCACCCGCCCCTGACGCTCGGAGGATTTAGAGGCACTCATTTCGGCGATGATCTCGTCCACGGTGCTGGCGCTTGATTCGATCGCCCCAGTCAGCGGATAACACCCAAGGGTACGGAAACGGACCATGCGATGCTCAATCTTTTCCTCATTCCGAAGTACGAAGCGATCATCATCGACCATAATCAGTACCCCGTCCCTCTCCACTACAGGCCGTTTCTTGGCAAAATACAACGGTACAACGGGTATATTCTCACTTCGTATGTATTGCCATACATCCATCTCCGTCCAGTTAGACAATGGAAACACGCGCACGGTCTCGCCCTTATGGATATGGGTGTTATAGATGTTCCACAATTCGGGACGCTGGCGCCTCGGATCCCAGTGATGCTTGACGTTGCGGAAGGAGAAGACGCGCTCCTTCGCGCGTGACACCTCCTCATCACGCCGCGCGCCGCCAATGGCGGCATCGAAGCCATACCTCTCCAGCGCCTGTTTAAGCGCATTTGTCTTCATAACATCGGTGTGTACAGTTGAGCCGTGCGTAAACGGTGAAATGCCCTGGCGAACCCCTTCTTCATTGATATGAACCAACATCTTGATATTGCCAGTTGCCGCAATCCGATCACGGAAGGCGATCATTTCCCTAAACTTCCAGGTGGTATCAACATGCAGCAATGGAATCGGAGGAGATGCTGGATAGAACGCCTTGTACAGCAAATGAAGAAGCACGGAGGAGTCCTTGCCGATCGAATAAAGCATAACCGGCCGACGAAAACTAGCAACCACCTCCCTCAATATATGAATGCTTTCGGCCTCCAGCCCGCTGAGATGGCTTAAAGTGTTATTCTCGATCTGTTTGATACTCGACTTCTCGTCTTGCCTTATCATTGTTATCTTGTGTCCCGCCCAGCGTTGAAGAAGTTGAAGTGAATATACGACTTTTAGGAACAGTACATCTTGATTATCCTCCGTAGCAATATCATGCACGCACCTCCCGGTCGGCAAGACCAGGTGACTAACGTCATATGTTGACACAACTTAAAAAAAACAGCTGTATGAAAACACCTTCTCGAGCCCATCCGATATTAAGTAAGGTTCCATACGAGCATTCGCCGCCCCCCTTATATCTGCAGAAATCCCTCGCGTCCTTTTTGAGGAAGTTGATCGCAGCTTTATCAAAAACTTAGTTAGATAAGCTCTTTACCAAAACATTATTTTTCGCCAAAAGATAGCTTTGTCCTAGCACCTCAAATTAATGTTCGCGCGAGCCCCGAAAATTTGGGCTATGATGCGTGGTCGAACCGACTTGACGAGTAGTGATCAATGCTTTTTTTTAAGAAGAAGAGCTACAAAACTGATCCTGAACCAGAAAGCCTTGGCCTTGGCTTGCCCCCAGGCGGCAACCACTATCGTGCGTTCGTAGGTCCTCCAGAGGACTACGATTTAGTGTCGGCCATGGCATTTGGGCTGTTAACCTCATTGGGACTTCGGCAACACCATTCAGTACTCGACGTAGGATGCGGATCCCTCCGCATTGGTAGGCTGCTGATTCCTTATCTTAACGCCGGAAGTTACACGGGTATTGAGCCCAACGCATGGCTAGTTGAACAAGGAATCAAACGTGAGATTGGCTCGGATCTCGTCGGTATCAAAAATCCTCGTTTTCATTTTTTTGACTCTGCTGCTTCCTTACCGCAAGAGCTTAAATTCGATTTTGCGTTAGCGCAGTCCATCTTCAGTCATTGCGGGCCTGATTTATTAAAAAGATGGATCAACGAGATATCAGGACGCCTAAGTGAGTACGGCGTCATTGCGGCAACATTTCTAATTGCAGACGACGATTGTGTGCAAAACGGGTGGATTTATCCAGGCTGCGTCCACTACCGACCTGAGACGATGAGGCTAATCGCAAACGCCGCAGGCCTTGAGTTCACCATTCTAGATTGGGTGCATCCACGCCAGACTTGGGCGCTATTCCATAAACCTGGCTTTGACGCCACATGGATTTATCATGGCCACGTCGAATGGAATGCAATGATGAAACACAAAATTAAAGTATAGACTCGAAACGACCGACGCCCCCCACTTTGAGTAAATGCTCCGAACTTACACAGGGACTTTTCATTGCCACAAGCCCCCTCTTCGTCATTCGAGCAAAAAAGCTGGAATTCAGCTACTTTTGAGCTGAAAGGTACTGGATTCCAGCTTTTTTTCGCTCGAATGACGAACAAGAGTTTCCGGCGATGGAAAGCCTTAAGTTCGGCGCATTGCCGCTTTAAGTAGCGGAATACTTTGGAGCTGCGGGTCAAACTACTGCATGTCAATGCGCAAGGCCTGTGGCTGGCGGCGCGCCGCTTGCAGCGAGGCCGTGTGGCTCGCTTTCAGACGAAACGATGTGGCATGGCATGATCGATGCGCCATTCGCCTGGCTATGCGCCAACGTGGATTGGCAGCGATTAAGCGCCTCCCAACTTTGCACGGCAGCTTACTTCAATTGCCAAGCAAACTTCTTCCCCTGCCTATTCCAAAGTACGCAACTCCAGCAGCCTCAACCTCCGATGGATCGTATATATTGCGTCCATCGAAGATAACGCGCTCCCTCAAGAGGCTTGCCATTCTTTTAAAATCTGGACTACGGAATACTTTCCATTCAGTAACCACTGCCAACGCATCAGCGCTCTCCAGCGCCTCATATGCGCCGTTAGTGAAGAATATCCGCTCAGAAGAATTTCCGTAGATCCGCCTTGCTTCAGAGATCGCTTCCGGATCGAACGCACGCACCTTGACTCCCGCCTTAAGAAGGTCGTTTATTAATGACCGACTAGGCGCCTCACGCATATCGTCAGTATTTGGCTTAAACGCAAGCCCCCAAATGGCAACCGTCTTACCACTCAAATTGCCGCCAAAATGCCTATGTATATATGTAAATAATTTACCCTTTTGATTTTCATTCACGGCCTCAACCGACGAAAGCAAGCGAGCTTCGTATCCTGCCGATTTCGCAAGGTGCCCAAGTGCTTTAACGTCTTTCGGAAAACAGGAGCCGCCATATCCCGCTCCTGGATAGATAAATTGAAACCCAATACGGGGATCTGATCCAATTCCTTGACGAACCAGCTCTACGTCCGCGCCAACACACTCAGCAATATTAGCAATTTCATTCATAAAGCTTATTTTTGTCGCCAGCATCGCGTTGGCAGCATATTTAGTCAGCTCTGCCGAGCATTCGTCCATAATGACTAAGCGCTCATGGTTCCGATTGAAAGGTGCATACAATTTACGCAAAACCTCAATGGCACGGCAACTCGAGCTACCGACAACAATGCGATCAGGCCGCATGCAGTCCTCGACCGCGTCCCCCTCTTTTAGAAATTCAGGGTTCGATACAACATCAAACGCGCAATCAGCACCCCTCGATTCAAGCTGTTCCTCGATTTTTGCACGGACTAGACGAGCGGTCCCTACTGGCACAGTTGATTTATTCACTACAACAGCATAACGACTAAGATGGAGCCCAATAGTCGAGGCCACGTCCAATACATGGCTAAGATCCGCACTGCCATCCTCGTCGGGAGGCGTACCTACCGCTATAAATATTATCTCCCCGTGGAGGACCGCAGCAGCAGCATCAGTGGTAAAGTCAAGCTGCCCTGTAGAAAAATTCCTTACTACGATTGATTCGAGCCCCGGTTCATAAATTGGAATATCGCCCTTTTTAAGACGAGCGACCTTTTCTCCATCAATGTCTACGCATAGGACATGGTTACCCATTTCTGCAAGACAAGCTCCTGTAACCAAGCCAACGTATCCAGTACCGAATATTGCGATCTTCAAGGTCAATGCTCCACTACGTCGAACCGTTAAGTCTACTTCAGAAAAGGCGCTAGATTGGCTGTGTAACGCACTTCATACGTCGTCTAGGCTTTCGAAGGTCGACTTGCCGACTCCATAGGCCCTGCAGACAACGGAGCTGATTGACGCCTTTTCAGACTCAAAGCAGGCTTCTCAAGGTAATGCCAAGAAGCCATCGCGACTAAAAGTGTTGTTGGCATCGACAAGGCAAATAACTTCAGCGAACTTATTTCTCCAAAAAAATGCACGTAAAGCTGCTGAATAGGGAAGGCGTATACGTATATACCGTAAGAATAGTCTCCAATCCGGTTAAAAAAACCAATCTTTGGGCTAAATCCTAACCAAAATACACCATACGCAAGAGCCACGCCAAACATCACATCAAAACTCGATTGGCCATGTGCTAAGAGACACAACAAA
Source organism: Dyella sp. (assembly GCF_036746095.1). Lineage (NCBI taxonomy): Bacteria > Pseudomonadati > Pseudomonadota > Gammaproteobacteria > Lysobacterales > Rhodanobacteraceae > Dyella > Dyella sp. The sequence continues at coordinate 119,677 of NZ_DAIOEU010000004.1, read as the reverse complement.
AATAAGAACGCCGCGATACCGCCGTTTATCGGAAGTATATCCATATTGACATAAACCAACATCCCGACGAGGAAAAAGGCTGCGACAATAAAACATTCTCGTTGATCCAAAATAAACGGATTGATCTGGGGCCAGCTGATAGTAAAAATCAAGCCAAATATGGCCACCAAATTAAAAAGCCATCGTGCACTGAAACCTCGCAACAACCATATGGTTGCCACCAGGAGATACATGCGCCCCTCCATTGGCAGCGTCCAAAGTGATCCATTTGGCGAAGTATTCGGCTGATCTTGAAAAACACCAGGCAATAAATAATCAGCTCGCCAAAGTGACAAATTATTTAATAAAAAGCGATAAGTTTGACCACTCGATAAATATTCCGCGGCACGTAATGTCGAGACCAGTGGGCCAAGCACGAAAATAGTCAACACTAGCGACACAAAAAGCGCCGGGAACAATCTCAGCATCCGCGCGCGGATGTAGAACATAAGATCATTGCGCTTTAGTAAACTTCCGGTCACCAGAAAGCCACTTATAAGAAAAAAGGCATTTACTGCAATGGAACCGCCATCTTGACTACCGAGCAACGTGCCAATTGCTTCCCCTCCTCCCACTTGGCTAGCCCCTTTCCGAACAAGAGCAAACGAATGGGAATAGAGCACCAGCGACGCAGCTAATAGCCTAATCATATTTAGGTTATTTTCGCGCCCGACCGCTAATTCAGAAAGTTTGGGTATAGTCATATGCTGACCGCAAATCGATTCATCCACAATTCTACCAATATTAATTGCCACAGCTGAGTACCAAACACAAGAGTGCCTTCTTGGTGGTGGTTCCACATGCTGCGTACGTGATCCATGTTGAGAAACTGAGAAATGCAGCTATTCGGCTTGAACAGCGTCTCATAGGCTTGCTCTTTCAATCCTTTCTTCAGCCATTCACCGATGGGCACCGGGAATCCCATTTTAGGGCGATATAACACATCGTGTGGCAGCAGCGGTTCAAGCGCTCGCTTGAGTATAGCCTTTCCACCCACCTGTCGATCGAGCTTCAACTCATCTGGCAGACCTGCACAAAAATCTGCGAATTCCTTATCCAAGAAGGGACACCGCAATTCAATCGACGCCGCCATGCTCATCTTGTCAGCCTTCATCAGCAAATATGCTGGAAGGTTAACCTTACAGTCGGTGTACAAGAGGCGCTGCAGAGGGGTTAGAGAAGGACGGACCACGCGCTCGAAGAGTTCCGTTCTATCAGGGCTAAAACCATCCATCAGCCCGCCTCTATAGAGATCATCTCTAAGGCCTTCATAATAACCATAAATCTGATCATTCAGAAACTTGAGCTCACCTGGCTGCGTAAAATTCCACAGATCTTTCCTTCCCTTTGGCCAGACGCCTCCACCGCTCTTGTCCCATAGATAACGAAGCAACCTCTTCGGAAGATGCTCCGCTTTGCGTCCGAGACGCATAGCGTCAATACCCTCTCTATACCGCGAGGTATAACCGCCGAGCATCTCATCGCTTCCCTCTCCTGAAAGAAGTACCTTTACAGATTTACGAGCCTCACGGCACAAATAAAACAAAGGGACCGTTGCCGTATCGCAAACCGGCTCATCAAGATGCCACACCACCGTCTGCAAGGTGTCCCAATAAAGCTCTGGGGGCATGACTATTTTGGTGTGATCAGTATCGTAACGCCTGGCAACTGAATCCGAATATGGAAATTCATTAAACCCGTCTTCGGCGAAACCTATTGAGTACGTGCGTAACTGATGAGAGACTTGACGTGACGCCAAAGCCACAATGGCTGAACTATCAACACCTCCCGAAAGCAGCACACCGACAGGCACATCGGCACGCAGCCTAATTGAAATTGACTCACTTAATCTCGAGATCAACAGATCGGCTGCATCGCCTGCATTAGTTACTTTGGGAACGACCGGGAACTTTAAGTCCCAATATTTCTGAATGCTGCTTCGTCCATCGAGGTCTACCTCCATGAAGTGGCCTGCAGGCAATTTTCGAATACCTTCGAACATCGTCTCAGGATCTGGCACAGCAAGCCACGTCAAAAAATTGTCCAATCCTTGCCGCGACAATTTTCGTGGAACACTGCTGTCCTGCAAAATGCTTTTGATTTCAGAACCGAATACGAGACCCCATTCACCACTAAAATAATAAAGCGGTTTCTTTCCGAATGCATCTCGTGCGAGGACGAGTTTATTCGCCCTTGCATCCCATATGGCAACTCCAAACATCCCGCGAAGCAAGCCGAAACAAGCTACCCCCATACGCTCGTAGAGCTTGAGTAAAACCTCGGTGTCACTCCGAGTGACCATTTCTTCGCCACTAAGATACTTGGCTCTTAGCTCCGGATAATTGTAAATTTCCCCATTAAAAACGATTATTATATCGCCCTCTGCACAGCTCATTGGTTGGTGACCACCGGCCAAATCGACAATACTTAGTCGACGCATCGCTAGACCGACCCTTCCGTCCGCAAGAATTGCACTTCCACCTTCATCGGGGCCACGATGAAATATTATTTGTGAAGCATCGTCAAGAAATTTCTGACCCGATGATTGACCTTGAAAGCTAATAAAGCCGGTAATTCCGCACACGACCACTATTCCTTTAATAAGACTAACGCGATGAGTAAAATTGATTTGTAAAAATCAAATGCGAGAACTAGCGCCATCATTCATCAAGACTGTCTTCTCGCGACTGTTGCGATTCCAACCGGTCCACTGTGGCACGAAGGACTGCCAGATCTTTAAAAAAATGGTCAATCATCAGTGAACGCGCCGCTCTTAGCCCCACGACTCTCGTCATCAACGCGGCATTTTGACATGCCATCTTGATATGACTCTCCTTTTCGCTCGCGCTCTCTGCAATAAGAGCTTCAAAATCGTTTCGAAGTTTCTCCGTACTGGACCGTTGCTCAATTAATTGGCCATCCAATTCACCATTCCTATCTCTAAGCCTATCGCACTCGAGCCTAAACATTTCAGCTTGCGAGCGCAGATGTTCTAACTCACTGAGATGACCTTCCAGCTCACCGTTCCTCTCCCTAAGTCTGTCGCATTCAAGCCTGAACATTTCGGTTCGCTCAAACTCTGAGTGCATAACATGTGTATTAGACTCTTTGTGCTGATCTGCTTCCATTCGGTCCATAGCCGTTCGTAGCGCAGCGATTCCTTTCAACCATTCCGCCGCCATCTCTAGAGACGGCAAAATTTGATGGCTATCTAGTCGCCCGCCAGTCAAAGCAGCTCTTGAAATTTCTGCATATAACTGCACGATGGCCGGATCAGCTAAACCACTATCACGTAGCTCATCGAGTTCATATTTGTTATGACGCAAGTCGAACGTTAGAAACTCGCTAAAATACTCCTCCTCCAAACGTCCTACCGCCCAGGGAAGATGCATTGTTGTGGCTAGTTGACTAAGCACTTCGCGTCCGTTCTCTAGTAGCTGGTCATAGTCAATCACCACGCTACTATCCGTATCTATCTGCTGTAGAGCCTCCACAGTGTAGACTCCCCAAAGCAGGATTGAAGTCGCTCGGTCAATCCCGTTCCGGATAAAAAGCGAATCCGAAACTGCGAGGGGATTCCTCAGGCATAAGACATAGTTGACATCCGAAACCCCAATCCGTTCGATGACTTGCTTCCAAAACCATAACAATCGAGTGGTGCGCGGATCTTTAAAAGCCCAGATAGCGCGAGTTTCGAGTTTCTGATTGAGAAGTTCAGCGGCGCGAGCTAAAAACGACTCAAGCACATCTGCCGGAAGTGATCGCCGGTCAATATCAGCCACACTACACCAATCAGTACTAAGTGCCTCGAGTAGCTCTCGATTCAATTCAACAATGTCTTTGTCTTCCCAAAAGCCGCGTGGATTCTCCAATGGGCCAGGCTGCAGCAGAGATTCACCCAATTCGACACCAAGTGCCTTCAGTCCCCTGGTTATTGCACTCGTTCCTGAGCGATGCATGCCTATAACTAGGATAAGGCGTTTTTTATTGTTCATTTTACTACCCGACTTTTGACAGAGTGTCATCAATGAGCACAATCCATCGATTTACCTGCTGATCCTGATCAAACGTTTGCGCCACTTTTTCTCGACCAATAACTCCAAAACGTATACGCAACGCTTTGTCGTCTATGAGCCGCTCCATATATTCCGTCCATTCGCTCTCGCTATTGGCAAGAAATCCATTTTTTAGATGCTCGACAATTTCTGCGTTCACACCTACTGGAGAAGCAATGGTTGGCACGCCCGCTGCCATATATTGCAAAGCCTTAAAACCACATTTACCTCTCCCAATTTCGTCCTCGTCCACAGGCATTACCCCAATGTCCATGTCTTGCAGGTCGCTAAGTTCTCTATATAGAGCCCACTGGCGCCGACGAATAGGCAGCCCCTGCAGGCCGAACCATTGCAGCTGATATGGGCCTGCGGATACGACGAGAACTTCAATATTATAGCGCTTACTCAGCTCCTCGATTGGCTTCCTCAGCATTCTCAAATAGCTCAAATTGGCCGGATTGCCCACCCAACCAATTACTAGTCTTTTATCTTCCGAAACGGGTATTCTTTCGCTCGTCTGGTCTGGACACGTAGGGATTAGCGTGACATTGCTATTAAATTTTTGCGTGTAGTCGGCAAGATATGCGTTACCAACCACTATATGGTGAAAACGAGGAAGTATCTTCGGAAGCTCCTTAGCATACCTACTAAAGGCAAAGAGAGAATCGTCATAATCATAATAAACACGCGGATGCAACCGAATAACCAAACGCTCAAGCCACATCGGCCCCTCATAAAATAACTCATATTGAATCAAAACCGATCGATAAAATAAGCAACAGATAATACCATATAGCCTGACGGGAAAAATAATCGCATAGTAATAAAAATCCTTCAGGTAAGGATGTTCACCATAGAACAATGAAGAATAAAATATATCCCCCAACCATTCGTTAGAAGGGTAGAAAACCTTTGATTTAACTCCAAAAGCTCGCATGCGATCAAATAAGCGCGTCACTCTGAAGCGAGTAGATGCATTTCGCTTGGTCTGGTAAGCCAGGACAGCTATATCTCCTGAGCAATGAAGATGTCTCGCCGCCCAGCCGGCAAATAGAGCGAAAGGAAGTGCGGCGAGAAAACAAGATATCGAAATACTCCATACCATCAGCACAATGACTAACAACAGCAAATATGCAGGTACGCACCACAAATTTGCACGCAGGCGTCGCGGGAGAACTGGCGCCAATCGACGCCACATTGAATTAAATCGCCCCGTCCTCTCCGGATGAAAGGGATAACGAATAAGGTGTTGAAAATCGTCAACATGCCTTAAGCTCGAAAATTCCGCTCTCGCGTGCTCCAGGCCCTTGGATGCAAGATTGTGGCGCTCTTCTGGATTGCTTACTAGCTCATTGAGCAGGCGCGCCAACCCATCTACGTCCTCAGAGGCAAATACGAGGCCTGATTCACCGTTCTGCACGATTTCCGGCAATCCTCCACGATCAGAAACAATAGAAACCGCACCTAACGCCATAGACTCGAGAGCGACTCGACCGAAGGGTTCATCCCATCGCGATGGAGTCACATGAATATCTAGCGCAGATATTATGCGTCCTATGTCAGTTCGAAACCCCAAAAATAGCAATCTATCTTCAATACCCTGTTCGGCAGCAATGCGCCGCAGTTCAGCAACATATTCTGCATTCTCCAAAGTGCCAACAAGCACAAAACGGACATCGGGATGGTCTTTGGCCACAAGCCCCGCACTTCGTACGAAAATGTCCTGTCCCTTATCACTCGTAATCTGGCCAACGCAACCAACCAAAACTGTGCTCTCAGGTATCTTTAATTCACGACGCACTTCGGCGCGCGAATGTCGCCACCCCCCAAATTTATCGTCAATACAGTTATGTAATGTAATTGAACGAGTATAGGGACAACCTAGTTCCGCTATGCGCGCACGCGTGAATTCCGAGTTGCACACGACAAGACTAGAAAATCGTTTTAACACCCATATCTGGAATCGACTCCAGCGACTTACCCCAATAGTTTCCCTGAAGTGCCAAACTACAGGGACAACCAGCAACCTTCCAGCCAGAGCCGCATCAGGAGTAACCGCGACATTGATGTGAACTCGCGACACACGCTCGCGCACGATTAGGCCCATAATTGCGCCTATGGAAACGAGCAAGCGTACAAAATGACGACAAAGCGCGAACCGATTTGGACGCTGCATAAGCACCTGAGACAGTGGTGTGATATAGACATCCACTCCTATCGCTCTTGCGGCGTCGGCAAGCTGCCCCTCGCTCGGCACCAGTAATAGAGGCCTAAATTCCTTTCTATCGAGCCCTGCTAGCAATGTCAGCAAGCTTTGCGGGGCGCCGTTCAAACGGCATTCGTGCGAAACGAACAAAATTGCAGTGCGCGGATCGACGGGACGCGTCATTCCGCGGAACACTCTAAGTATGAGCAACATCGCATACATTGGCACCGTCCATGCTGCAAACAACGCGCCGTAAGCAATAGCTATCAAAAGCGGCTTTCGCTTAAAGTTCGCCTGAGATAACCAATAATCAATACGTCCATAGCGAGCAGAATGCTCAGCCATTTTTTCTTGAAGATGCGCTCTTTCCCCAAAGGATATTGAACAAAGCATTATTAAGGGATAAAAAATACCCCAAACAATTTTTTTTGCCCTCACAACGATAGCAGCGAGATTTGCACATAAAATAAGAGTCACATATATAGCCATATCCTTATCATATAAACGACGGACTTGGCGCGAAAAAAAATTGCCCGTATTAGTCAAATTGCCATCCTCTACAATTTTTACACTACCTGCTGACAGCAGATATGCAATAAAAAAACAGACTAAATTCCTAAACCGTCCGCCATTCGACGTCCAATCCACATAAGCGACCTTGTAGCGACCGAAACGGCTCACTAACAACGCAACAACCTCTTGTACGCGGACCGCAACAAGTACATTAGCATCCATTCCCTGAAGTGGAATTCTGGAGACGATCTCGGGGCGATCGTCCATGAGGCCGGCAACTTCACAAAATCTATCGAGGGAAAGACGTCCGGTCCATCCCACAATCACATTTTTGCTACTCATGCTTGAGCAATCCTGAAATCAGCACAATTTTCATTGCTTACCGGACTTCGTTGTCAATCGCGTTTCCGCACAAAGTAAGAAACTTGACTTCCGGGACAATACCTAAATTCACGAGACCGGTCGCGATCCGGTTAGGATCGGGCATAACCCTAAACATCGTCACATCGACTTGCCTGCACAAAAACGTTTCTTCTTCACCAACAACACCGACTACCCCTGCGTTCACAAAATACACGCCCGCTGCGAGACAACAGGTGAAACGAAAACCAACCTTGATTCGACTGCCTTTGTCTATGACCGATATCGCGTCCTGCTGCAACGCATTCGCGCCACCGCCAATCTCAAATCCAGTGACGGTCTTGACCATAAGACCAAAACGTACTCCGGCTGCGCTTTGAGAAAAGTGCACTTCGTAAGTGTAGATGTAGTCCTTCTCCGCGGCGATCACGTTCACTCGCCGACCCGACAATGTCTCAATATGAGGATCAACAATATCCACCCCCATGTTTGCATAGTGCACCGTGCTTACAGGACGCATGTGTTCGTCCAGGTAAGCTTGCTCGTCCTCTTGCTCAGTTGGCGAACCCGCCAAAAATCTGGTGTAGTTGTGATTCTGCACCAAGGAATCACTATCCAGAGCTTTGCTACCCTGCATTTCCGAACGCAATCTCGCCCTTATTTCCACAACTTTCTCTTGCGGCGCAAAAAGCATCTTGTGATATTTTGCAACAACTTCTCGCGGGGGGCCCAAGGCAATAATTTCGCCACGATCAAGCAATATCGCTCGATTGCATAACTCTGTAACGATACCGGCAGAATGTGAGACGAAGAGAACTGTAACTCCTGAGTCTCGAAGAGCGTTGATTCTAGCAAAACACTTGCGCTGGAATGCCTCGTCTCCGACTGATAGGGCCTCGTCTACGATCAGGATTTCCGGAGTTACGTGAATAGCCACCGCGAAAGCTAAACGCACATACATGCCGCTCGAATAGCTTTTCACCGGCTGGTCAATGTACTCGCCAATATCGGCGAAATCTGCAATTTCATCAAATCGCGCTGCAATTTCCTCTCGACTTAAGCCCAATACCGTTCCGTTCAGAAAGACATTCTCACGACCGGTAAACTCAGGATTGAAGCCTGCGCCCAATTCTAGGAGCGCCGCTATGCGTCCTTTTACAAATACCTCTCCGTTAGTTGCGGAAAGGATGCCGCAAATTACCTGCAATAAGGTCGACTTACCTGAGCCATTTCGCCCGACAATGCCAATGGTTTCACCTTTTGGAATGTCCATCGAAATATTTTGAAGCGCCCAAAATTTCTTGTACCATCGCTCCTTATCTCTTGGCGGAGAAAGCATCTGCACCAGCCGATGATGAGGACTTTTATATATAGGAAACATTTTGCTGACATCTTTCAAGGAGATGATCAGATCTTCGCTTTTAGAGGACATCAGCAAACCCCCTCCGAGCGACCTGAAACATTCCGAAACCGACGATCATTACAATAACTGCCACAAGGGAATACTCGAGTAGTCCGATCCAATCCGGGTAACGCCCCCATAGGGCAACTTCACGAGCCTGATCTATAATAAACGTAATTGGGTTGAGCTTGAATAACGGCTGATAATTCGCCGGCAACGCGGAAATCGGCACCATTGCAGAGGACAAGAAAAACATGGCGGTCGAGATCACCCCAGTCACCTGAGAAATGTCCCGAAAGTAGACACCAAGCGCTGCGAATATCCAGCCGATACCGATTGCCAACAGTACTAGTGGAAACATGACTACAGGAAAAAGGAAAACTAAGAACGATAGGTGACCATCAAGGAAATAGTGAAGTGCAATGAACACCACCATATTCATTAAACTGTGAAATATCGCACCCGCTGCCATTGACCATGGCAATATCTCGAGCGGAAAAATAACTCGCTTCACAAAATTCACGTTATCCGTGATTAAGGTCGCAGACCGACTCAAACATTCCGCAAAGAATCCGTGCACAATCAATCCTACAAAAAGAATCATTGCGAAGCTTGCTGATCCATTAGAGGTTTGAGGCCATCGACTTTTAAGAATGCTGCCAAATGCAAACGTGTAGATCGATAAAGTGAGGAACGGACTGATCAGAGACCAAAGCAGGCCAAAACTAGATCCTCGGTAGCGCCCCAGTACATCTCGTTTGGAGAGCTCCCTAGTGAGAGATATATGAGTTGTGAGCGCAGAGATTATAAGCCCCCACTGTATTATTCTTCTTTTAACTTTAACTTCCACAATTATTACCTAAATTTAAGGCTTCGATCGTCCCGCTATCAAGCGCGCCATCCGCTAGCGTGATAGCCCCTAGCCCAACGAATGGTCAAGCTCGCTTTTTAAATCTCCAATATCTTCGATCCCCACAGATAGCCTTACCAAGCCATCAGTTATGCCCAGCTTGCGACGGTGGAGTCGTGGTAAGGACGCATGAGTCATAGTCGATGGTTGTTCTATTAAGCTTTCCACCCCCCCCAAAGACTCAGCCAAGGCAAACAGTTGGCATCGTCCGAGCATTCTACGCACACTCTTTCCGCCGCCAGCGAGTTCAATTGAAATTATACCTCCGAAACCATTCATTTGTCGGATCGCTAACCGGTATTGCGGGTGACTCTTTAGACCTGGATAAATTACTCTTTTAACGGCCGGATGTTGCTCAAGCCAGCGCGCCAATTCTAATGCTCGTTCGCAATGTGCCTTCATGCGTAGATGCAGGGTCTTCAATCCACGCATCGCTAAGAAAGCGTCAAATGGTCCGGCTATTGCCCCGACAGAGTTCTGTAGAAAACCTATCCGCTCTGCAAGCCCTGCGCTGCCTGCAACAACGATTCCACCAACCATATCTGAATGTCCGTTGAGGTATTTGGTTGCTGAATGCAGAACCAGATCGGCGCCATGCTCCAACGGACGTTGCAAGATCGGCGAACAGAAAGTGTTATCCACCACAAAAGTCAACCCATGCTTCTTTGCGAAACGGGCAACATTGGCAAGGTTCACCAACTTCAGCATTGGATTAGTAGGAGTCTCGGCCCAGATCATGCGCGTATTGGGTTTCAACGCAGCTTTCAGGGCATTCCCGTCATTGAGATCGATGAAGCTGAAATCCAACCCGGCAGATCGGCGCCGCACCCGCTCGAACAGCCGGTAGCTGCCACCATAGAGGTCGTCCATCGCGATTACATGACTGCCGGAATCGAGCAGATCGAGTACGGTGGCCGCGGCGGCCAGGCCCGAGCTAAAAGCAAACCCGGCTACGCCGCCCTCCAGATCTGCCACACAGCGCTCATAGGCCATGCGCGTGGGATTTTGCGTGCGCGAATATTCGTAACCCTTATGTTTTCCGGGGCTCTGCTGCACATAGGTAGAGGTGGCGTAAATGGGCGTCATGATGGCGCCTGTACTGGGATCAGGCTCTTGGCCGGCGTGTATGGCTCGCGTCCCCAAGCCGCGTAAGCGGCGCTTGTTGGCTGATTTCATGTTGTCGAAGCCCCAGATCCAGGTGGGTGGCAAATCAGACATGTTACCGATTTGGCTCTGAATCTTCATGAGTCGCAGCACCCATCCTTTGAGAACCCTGTCGCTTACCCCACCCCACCCCACCCCATCCCGCCCGCGCTGACCATTGCCCTTGGCTCTATGACAAAATAATCGACCCATTTGGAGCCATACATGAAAACATTGCTCGTCACCGGCGGAGCCGGTTTTATTGGGGCCAATTTCGTCCTTCAAGCGGTTGCGGATGGCCTGCGCGTGGTGAATCTGGACAAGCTCACCTACGCCGGCAACCTCGATACGCTCGAGTCTCTGAATGGTAACGACAAGCATATCTTCGTGCAGGGCGACATCGGTGATCGCGCCCTTGTCGGCACGTTGCTGCAGCAATATCGCCCTTCCGCGATCGTGAATTTCGCCGCCGAATCACATGTCGACCGCTCCATTGACGGTCCCGCCGCATTTGTCGAGACCAACGTGGTCGGCACCTTGGGCCTGCTGGAAACCGCAAGAGATTACTGGCGCAGCCTGGCCGGTTCCGACGGGGACGCTTTTCGCTTTCTGCACGTCTCCACCGACGAGGTATACGGCTCGCTCGGGGAGGAAGGCAAGTTCACCGAAACCACTCCCTACGCCCCCAACTCACCCTACTCCGCCTCCAAGGCCGCCTCGGATCACCTGGTCCGCGCTTTCCATCACACCTACGGCCTGCCCACCCTCACCACCAACTGCTCGAACAACTATGGGCCTTATCAGTTCCCCGAAAAGCTGATTCCACTGGTGATCCAGAAGGCCATGGCCGGCGAACCGCTGCCGGTCTACGGCGATGGCCTGAACATCCGCGACTGGCTGTTTGTTGGCGACCATTGCAGCGCCATCCGCCGCGTGCTGGAAGGTGGCCGGGTGGGCGAAACGTACAACGTGGGTGGCAACGCCGAGCGCAACAACATCACGGTGGTGAAGACGATCTGCGCCTTGCTGGATGCCAAGAAGCCGCTGCCCGATGGGCGCAAGCACGAATCACTTATTACTTATGTCAAGGATCGTCCCGGCCACGATCGCCGCTATGCAATCGATGCCAGCAAGCTGCAACGAGAACTGGGCTGGCAGCCCTCGCATAGCTTCGAAGCCGGTATCGAGGCCACTGTCGACTGGTATCTCGCCAACCGTCCGTGGGTCCAGCGCGTACTCGACGGCAGCTACCGCATGGAGCGCCTGGGCGTATGAGCGCACGCAAGGGCATCATCCTGGCCGGCGGTTCCGGCACGCGGCTTTATCCGATTACCCAGGCCGTCAGCAAGCAGCTGTTGCCGGTCTACGACAAGCCAATGATCTTCTATCCGCTAGCCACCCTGATGCTGGCGGGCATTCGCGAAGTGCTGGTGATCAACACGCCGCATGAGCAGGCCTTGTTCCAGCGCTTGCTCGGCGACGGCTCGCAGTGGGGCATCGACATCCGCTATGCCGTGCAGCCTTCGCCGGATGGTTTGGCGCAGGCGTTCCTCATCGGCAAGGACTTCATTGGCAACTCCCCGAGCTGCCTGGTCCTGGGTGACAACATTTTCTACGGGGTAGGCCTGACGGAACGCCTGAAGCGCGCTGACGCACGCCAGGAAGGCGCGACGGTGTTCGGTTATTTCGTGCGGGATCCGGAGCGCTATGGCGTGGCCGAGTTCGATGCCAGCGGCCGCGTGATCGGGCTGGAAGAAAAGCCCAGCAAGCCCAAGTCGCATTACGCCGTGACCGGCCTGTATTTCTATGACTCACGCGTGTGCGATTACGCCGCCGAGCTGAAGCCGTCTCCGCGGGGCGAGCTGGAGATCACCGATCTCAATCGCCGCTATCTGGAAGACAACTCGCTGCACCTGGAACAACTTGGCCGCGGCTATGCCTGGCTGGATACCGGCACGCATGAGTCGCTGATGGAAGCCGGCAACTACATCCAGACGATCGAAAACCGCCAGGGCCTGAAGGTGTGCTGCCCCGAAGAGGTGGCCTACAACAACGGCTGGATCGATGCCGAGCAGGTCAAGCGCCTCGCCGCGCCGCTGCTCAAAACCGGCTACGGCCAATATCTCATGCATCTTGTTGAACAGGGTCTCGTCAAATGAAGGTCATCCAGACCTCCTTGCCGGGCGCCGTCGTGATCGAGCCCCAGGTGTTCGGTGATGCGCGCGGCTTCTTCTACGAAAGCTATAACCAGGCCAAGTATCACGCTGCCGGCATCACCTCCACCTTCATTCAAAGCAACGTTTCGCGCTCGGCAAACGGCGTGCTGCGCGGCTTGCATTACCAGTGGCCGAATCCGCAGGGCAAGCTCGTCAGCGTGCTGGAGGGCGAGGTCTACGATGTGGCGGTCGATATCCGCCGTGGCTCGCCCACGTTTGGACAGTGGGCTGGGGTGATGCTCAGCGCGGAAAACCATCGGCACTTCTGGATTCCGGAAGGCTTTGCCCATGGCTTCTGCGTGCTGTCCGAGCACGCCACGTTCAGCTATCAGTGCACCGCGCTGTACGACGCGAAAGCCGATGCCAGCGTTCGCTGGGACGACGCGGCGCTTGCCATCGATTGGCCCATCAGCGCGCCCCAGCTTTCCGAAAAAGACCTCAAGGCCCCCTTTCTGGCCGACATTCCCACGGAACGCTTGCCCGTATTCGCCGAATGAACAACATCCTGCTGCTTGGTGCGAACGGCCAGCTCGGTCGCAGTTTTCTCGAACATCCAGAACTTTCAAAGCTAGGCAACGTCATCGCAGCCAGCCGCGATGGCACGCGCCTTGATGGCGGCCCAGCCGAAGTGGCTGATCTTTCCTCACCTGCCACGCTGTTGGCGCTGCTGGAGAAAGTGCAGCCCACCATCGTCATCAATACGGCCGCCTACACGGCCGTCGACCGCGCCGAGCAGGAAGAATCGCTGGCCACCACGGTAAATGGCGAGGCCGTGGCGGTTGTGGCGCGCTGGGCTGCGACCCATCATGCCCTGGTCGTGCATTACTCCACCGACTATGTCTTCGACGGGCAGGCCACCGCCCCTTACCCGGCCCACGCAGCCACGGCACCGCTCGGCGCGTACGGCCGCAGCAAATTGGCCGGCGAGCAGGCCTTGCAAGCCAGCGGCACCGCATACCTCCTCTTTCGCACTGCCTGGGTGTATGCGCCGCACGGCCACAATTTCCTGCGCACGATGCTGCGACTGGGCGCCGACCGCGAGGAGCTTCGCGTGGTGGCGGATCAATATGGCGCGCCCACGAGCACGGACACCATCGTGAACGCGACGCTCGCGGCGCTGACCGCTTGGCAAGATGCCGATGCCAAGCAGCGTGCAGCCATGCAGGGCATCCACCACCTCGTTGCCAGCGGCCACACCAGCTGGCACGGCTTTGCCAGCGCCATCTTCGAGAAGGCCCACGCTCGCGGGCTGCTTCCACGCATCCCGCGTGTGTTGCCGATCACCACGGCCGAATACCCCACGCCCGCCAAACGCCCCGCCTGGTCCGTGCTGGATAACCGAAGTTTTCAGCAATGGTTCGGTCATGCTCTTGCCGATTGGCAGGAAGGCCTGGACCATGTCATCGACACTCTTGCAAAGCAGGTTCGTTGAATCATGCTGATCCCCTTGATCCTTAGCGGCGGCAGCGGCACACGCCTGTGGCCCGTCTCGCGCCGGAACCTTCCCAAGCAGTTTCTTTCCCTGAGTGGCGACGGCACCCTGTTCCAGCAAACGGTCGCGCGCACGAGAAAGCTGCCCGAGATCACCCCGCCCATCATCGTCGCCAGCGAAGATCATCGCTTCCTTGCCGCCGACCAGTTGTTGGAAGCCGGGATCAAGAACGCGACCATCCTGCTGGAACCCGCCGCCCGCAACACCGCCCCCGCCATCGCCCTGGGCGCCTTGAAAGCCGTCGAGCGCGATCCGCAGGCCCTCCTGCTGGTGCTCCCCGCCGACCACCTGATCGGCGACACCAAAAGCTTCGTCAATGCAGTGCAGCAAGCGCTGCCCGCCGCCCGCGAGGGCTGGCTGGTCACCTTCGGCATCCGCCCGGATCGCCCGGAGACCGGCTTTGGCTATATCCGCCGGGCCGAATCCATCGGCGGCGGGGCATTCCGGGTGGAGCGCTTCGTGGAGAAGCCGGATCTGGCCACCGCCGAGGGCTATGTGAAGGACGGCGGCTATGACTGGAACTCAGGCATGTTCCTGTTCAAGGCGGCCCGCTATCTGGAAGAGCTGGGGCAGCACGCCCCAGAGATGCTGGAGGCGGTGCGCAAGGCCTACGCCACCGGGCATGGCGACCTGGATTTCGTGCGTGTGGATGCCGAAGCCTTTGCCAAGGTGCCGGACAACTCCATCGATTACGCGGTGATGGAAAAAACCTCGCGCGCTGCGGTGGTGCCGGTGAGCTGCGCATGGAGCGACATCGGGTCGTGGTCGGCCCTATGGCTGTCGGGCCAGCATGACGAGCAAGGCAATCAGCGCGAAGGCGATACGTTGACGGTCAACACGCGCAACTCGCTGCTGCGCTCGCATGACCGCCACATGATCGCCACTGTCGGCGTGGACGACCTGATCGTGGTAAGCACGCCGGATGCCACGCTCGTCGCGCATCGCAATGCCGCGCAGGACGTGAAGAAGGTGGTCGATCAGCTCAAGGCTTCCGGCCGCACCGAGCATTCGTTCCACCGTGTGGTGCATCGTCCGTGGGGCAGCTATGACTCGCTGGAAGCGGGCGGGCGTTTCCAGGTGAAGCGCATCGTGGTGAAGCCGGGCGCGAGCCTGAGCCTGCAGAAGCATCACCATCGCGCCGAGCACTGGATCGTGGTGTCCGGCACAGCTGAAGTTACCTGCGATGAGAAGGTGTTCCTGCTGGCGGAGAACCAGAGCACCTACATCCCGCTCGGCAGCGTGCATCGCCTGCGCAACCCGGGCAAGGTGCCGCTGGAGTTGATCGAGGTGCAGTCCGGCAGCTATCTGGGTGAAGACGATATCGTGCGCTTCGATGATGTGTACGGCCGTGCTTGATTCGCCTTGCTTACATCTTGCGCGACGTAGGGTCGGGATTCATGCCTCCTTGCTTCATCGTCGTCCCGGCGAAAGCCGGACGTAGCGCGAAGCGCGCAGAACGTCCGAATGGACGATCCCGAAGGTGTGAGCGAAGCGAGTCACCCCGCGTCTTTGATACCCGTTAAAGCCACTGGGCCCCGGCTTTCGCCGGGGTGACGAATCATTCGCGCATACATATCCGGATGGCGCATAGACCTTACGACTTGATCCTGCCGCCCAAGGCGGCTGCAATAGCCCTCGCGCTCGCACGTGCGAACTGCCATCGCCCAAGGATCTTCGGATGTCCCGTCTATCAAGCCTTTCCCGCCTGCGTCACCCGCTGACGCGCATCCACCTTTCGCTCATCGCCCTGCTCGCTGCGCTGTGCGTATCGGCAAGCGGCCTTGCCGCAGCCCCAGCCACCCTGCCCCCGATCCGGCACGTCTTCGTCATCATGCTGGAGAATGAGTCTTACCCCGTCACGTTCGGCCCGCAGTCGATCGCGCCCTATCTTGCCCGCGAGCTGCCCAAGCAAGGCGCGCTGTTGCCCAACTACTACGGCGTCGGCCACTACAGCCTGGACAACTACATCGCGATGATCAGTGGCCAGGCGCCCAATCCGGACACGCAAGCCGATTGCAGCATCTATAACGAGTTCGTGCCCAGCGCGAAAAAGCCGGATGCGAACGGGCAATGGCCGGGCACCGGCTGCGTCTATCCCAAGGGCGTAAGCACCCTCGCCAACCAGCTCACCGACGCCGGCTTCAGCTGGAAGGCGTACATGGAAGACATGGGCAAGGATCCCGCGCGCGAATCGGCAACGTGCGGCCATCCGGTCATCGGCACGCCGGACGTCACCGAGCGTGCCACGGCGCAAGACCAGTACGCCACCAGGCACAACCCGTTCATGTACTTCCACGCCATCATCGACAAGAAAAAGTACTGCGACACCCGCGTGGTGAATCTCGATCACCTCGACAATGACCTCGCCAAGCTCGGCAGCACACCCAACTTCGTCTACGTCACGCCGAATCTTTGCCATGACGGCCACGATGCGCCTTGCAAGAATGGCGAACCCGGCGGCCTGATTTCCGCCGATGCGTTCCTGCGCACCTGGGTGCCGCGCATCGTCAACTCACCGGCATTCAAGAAGGATGGCCTGCTGGTCATCACCTTCGACGAAGGCAACGATGGCACCGCCTGCTGCAACGAACAGCCGCTGCCCGGCGGTCCGCAACCGGGCGGCAAGATCGGCCCCGGCGGCGGCCGCATCGGCGCCGTCTTGCTTTCGCCCTACATTGCACCCGGCACGCGATCCGAGACGGAATACAACCACTACAGCCTGCTGCGCACGCTGGAAGATATCTTCAGCGTCTCGCATCTCGGATATGCACAGGACAATGGACTGCATACCTTCGGCAGCGATGTCTTCACTGCGCAGCCGGGCAACAAGCAATAAGCGCTAGACCGAGACGAGCTCCGCAGGCTGTCGGTGCGATCAAAAATCCACGGTCCCGCTCAACATAACCGTCCGATGATCATCCAGCGGCACAAACGTTTCATTGAACGTCGGGCTGTATAGATTCCGCGCAAGGATGTTGCGCATGCCGAGCGCCACGCTCCAATGCGGCGCTCGGTAGAACACATTCATATCCACCCTCGCCTGCCCCGGGATCTGGATGTACGCGCTGTCGTCGGACATCTGCCCGACGCTGCGGCTGCGTGCCAGCACGCCGCCCGCCACGCCGAATCCGCGCAGCCAGCCGCGCTGAAATGCGTAGCTCGCCCACAGGTTGAAACGCTGCTGCGCTTCCCCGGTGGCTTCGCTGCCATCGTTGTTGTGCACCGAGGCGCGCGTGTAGGCGGTGCTGAGATTCAATCCCGGCGCCAGCTGCCCGTTGAATTCAATCTCGATACCCTGGTTCGATTGCCCCGGTCCGCTGACGACGTAGTACGGCGGCTGCAGCGAGACCAGATCGTTGCTGTGGTCAAGCATGATGCGATAGGCAGCCACCGTCAGGCGCGCGCGATGCTGGAACAGGTCGAGCTTTGCGCCGGCTTCAATTTGCCGCGATAGCGACGGCGGCAAGGGCGTGTTGTTCTTGCCCAGATCCACATCCGGCTGGAAGCCGTTGGACGTATTGGCATACAGCGACATGCTGGGCGTCAGCTTGTAGACCAGCCCGAAGTTGGGCACCCAATGCACCTTGTGCAGGTTCCAGGGCGTGCCGTCCGCGTGCGTGGTGTCCAGCTGATAGCTGGTGCGGCGCACCGCCAGCAATGCTTCCCAGCGGCTGCCGAGATTGATCTGGTCCTGCAGGAACACACCGGTTTCCGTGGTCCACGGTGTGTCTGGCACATAGGCGTTGAGATAGTCGCTGGACGATATCTGGGAAGCCGGCGCCTGCAGCGGCCCGCTGCTGAAAAGGTTGTAACTCATGCCGGCGCCGGCACTGCTGAAAGCATCGATGCCGCCGCCGATCTGGATGCGCGAATAGTCAACGCCCAGCATGACCGTGTGCTGCATCCAGCCGTGCCCGAACGCACCCACGATGTCGTTCTGCAAGGTGTAATACGCGTCGGAGACACGGTAGTGCTGGCCCACTGCGTCCGCATCGCCCCCAAGGTCCATGCCGCTCACCAGCCAGTTCTGCAAATCCATCGCCTCGCGCACGTATTGCGCGCGGCTGCGTAACGTCCAGGTATCGTCGAAGCGATGCTCCAGCAGATAGAACAGCCGCCGCGTTTCCACTGAGCTGTGGTCGTTCGGATTGTCCAGCAAGATCCCAGGGGGCGAGGCCGATCCCACCGTATCCCCAAGCAACACCACGTGATCGGGGATCGGCACGTGATTCATCATCCACGACATGCCGGCGATGAATGTCGTATTCGGCGTTGACCAGCCGATGGACGGTGCAACGTAGCGATTGCGCTGCCCGCGCATGCCTTGCGGCGTGCTGTCGGCCATGTCGCCATTCAATATCAGCCGGTACGTCAACGATTTGCTGTCGTTCAATGGGCCAGCCAGGTCCACGCCAAGCTGTTTTTCCCCATGCTCTCCGAGCGACCACATGGCTTGGCGCACCGGCTCGCTTTGCGGCTTTTTCAGGATGACGTCGATCAGCCCGCCGAAGTTGTTGTAAGCCGACGTATCGCCGAGCACGGCCTGCGGCCCTTTCAGCACTTCGACGCGTTCAAGCGCCACCATCGGCGGATAGTCGCCAATGCCCAGCACATTGTTCGGCATGCCATCGGTCATGCCGTTGCCGGCGATGAACCCGCGCACGTCGAACACCGGCAATCCGGCGGTGCCATCCACGTATTGCGCGCCGGCCACGTTGCGGATGGCATCGGCAATGGTCAGCACTTGCTCCGATTGCAGCAGGCTCTGGGTAACCACGCTGACCGATTCGGGCACATCCAGCGGATCGGCCAGCATGCGCCCGGGACCGCTGGTGACGTCGGCCATGAAGCCCGCGTCACGCCCTACCAGTCCGATCGCCTGGATCGGCGGCAACAAGATCGTGGTCGATTCCTCAGCGGACGGACGTTTGGACGTCTGAACGGCAACCGTCGCGCGCGGCTTGACCACTACCGTACGCGCATCGACGAAGGTGAAGCACCTATCCGTGCCATCCAGCAGACGCGTCAATGCCGCTTCTGGCGAGAGCGTACCGATCACTTCGTGCGAGCGCAGCGCATCCACCGTCTGGCCGGCGGTCAATACCTGCACGTTGGCCTGCTTGCCGAAGGCGATCAACGCCGTGGCCAGCGATTGCGCCGGTATCTCGAAACGCACGCCAACCGATTGCTCCGCTGCATGAACCGGTAAAGCACCCGCCGTCCATACAACCATCCCCATTGTCAGGCCGCCGAAAGCCGGCAGCCAGGCAAATCGCCTCATGGCATGCGTCAACTCTGCGCTAAAGCAAGAGTGTGACACGCAGCTTGTCAGTTGGCATCACCCGCAGGTCATAAAAGACTGCGCAACTGGCTAGCTTGCGGCAGGCTTGCAAGGAGCGCTATATGGCCATCATTCCCGCGAAAGCGGGAATCCATTTGCTCTGATGCAAAAGCAAAAGATGGATTCCCGCTTTCGCGGGAATGACGGCCATGGGGTTACCTGTTACGGCATATCTACCGGGCAGCATGCTTTGCATCGGAAAGCACCACCTGTCCGGCCTGCTTGTTCACCTGCAACGGAAACACTTCCTGCAAAGCATCCAGCCAGCTGTCGATCGCATCGGTGTGGATGGTGCCGGTGTAAGTCAGCCCATTCAGATTCGCATCCGCGACGTGCAGCGGCGTGCCGGTATAACGGTTGAGATTCGCAATCACCACGCCCAGCGGTTCGTCGATGAATTCAAGGCGGTTGCTGCGCCATGCCGTGGCCAACGCTGGCGAAACGGTATCGACCGTCATGCTTAACGCATTGGGGTCGTAGGACACGCGTTGCCCAGCCCGCGCTTCCAGCGTATCGCTCGACCTCGCGTTCGCGCGCCGGTCGGCAATCGCCACGCGACCTTGCGTCACCGCCACCATCACCCGATCGCCCGTGCGGCGCACGTCAAAGGCGGTGCCGATGTCGCGCACCGTGACGTTGCCCACCGTCACCACGAAAGGCCGACGGCTGTCGTGTACCACCTCGAAATAAGCCTCACCGCTGCGCACTTCGATCGCACGTTCCTGGCTGCCGTACTTCACGCTCAGCGTGGAGTCCGCACCCAGCGCCACCTTGGTGCCATCTGGCAAGCTGAAGTTGCGGTTCTGTGCGATGCCGCTTTGGTAAACCTGTGCAGTTGCCTGCGGCGCCCGTTGCGTCCAGCCGATGTAGCACGCAGCGCCCAGCATCACGGCGGCGATGGATGCCGCCGCTGCCAGCGGCAGCCAGCGCCGTTGCGGGCGGGCCGGCCGCGCAAAAACCTCGGCCAGCCGATGACGTAATACCTGGTCCAGTGACCCGAGCTGCTCGGCCAGCGCGCTTACCTGTTCGAACGCCTGCAGGTGACGCTCGTCTTCGTTCGTCCACGCCAGCCATTGCTCGACGAGGTCATCGCCCGCGTTCGGCTCGCGCAAGCGTGTCCACCATTCCGCGGCGACCTGCATGGTTTGATCCTGCTGTTTGCTTGCCATCACGGCACCTCCGTCTGGTCGACACGCGCACGGCAATGAGCCAGCGCGTTGGCAACGTGGTAGCGCACCATGCGCTCGCTGAGTTTCATGGTTTGGGCGACATGGCTGAAATCGCGCCCCTCGACAACGTGCATCACAAAGGCTTGCGCGGTCTTGGCCGGCAATTCGCTCAAGGCGCGGCGCACACCGGCCACCTGCTCCACCGCCACCGCATGATGGGCCGGACTGTGTTCGTCCACCGCCTCATCATGCGATTGCACGACCGCAAACTCGCTGCGCACCTTGCGCTTGCGCAGGCGGTCGATGGCGAGATTGCCCGCCACCTTGAACAGGTAGCCGCGCAGCGAATCGACTTCCTCGCGGTTGTCCATGGTGAGCATGCGCAAATACGCTTCCTGCGCGACTTCCTGCGCATCCGACAAGGAGTTGAGGCGGCATTGCAGAAAGGCGATCAGCGCGCGGTTCTGCTCGCGGAACAGCCTCTCGACGTCGCTGACATGCACGGATAGCGTCACGGCGCTCATACCCTACGGACCGTTGCCAGAGCCTGCCACAACCGGCGCCGGGATGCGCGGCGCGTCGTTCGCGGCATGCTCAAACCCAGGCGCAGGCGGCGCCAGCGCGTTCAGCAGCAATTGCTCGACTTCCCGTCGCAAGGCTTCGCGGCGGCGGAACGCAGCGCGATGATTGCTCGACACCTCCGCTTCCGACTTGTGCATCAACGAGGCCGGCAGCGCATACCAGCCGCCGCCGATGCGCCGGCCGTGCTGCTCTTCCCAGAACGCATCGTAGTCGGAATACAACGGACGGCCGCTGCGGCGCAGCGGGTGCGCATCGTTGCTGATCGCCACCAGCCGCTCGATGCCATAGTGGCGGGCAAAGGCGTAGACCAGCGACAGCATCAATTGCTTGGGCCGCATGCCATGCAGCAGGCGCGTGAGTTCGCGCACCACGTCCTTGGCATGGGCGCCGCGCGGCCCCTGCAGGCAGCCGATCATCACCGTCGGCAGTTCATCCGCGATCGAGAAGATGATGCTGTACAGCGGATCTTCGTTCCCATTGCACAGCTGCAGGCACAGCTCGCCTTCGCAGCCTTTGTCGATCGGCGGCCGCAGGCACAGGGTGAGCAGGGAGCCATCCTTGGCCGTCAGGCTTCCTAAACTCGCATGGCCCATGGCATAGACCAGCTCGTACAAACCGGGTGGCAGATGTGCTTTGGCAAAGCGGTAGTGCTGCTGCAGATAGGCCAGCCGGTCGCACCGGTGCCAATGCGCGTTGATATAGCGGTGCATGTGTCGTTCCAGCAGGCGCGGGTCGCGCTGGCGGTAGGCACTCATCACCGGGTCGTCGGCAATCGTGGCCAGGAAACGCTGATGCCGCGGCAGTATGCACAGGCTGCGTGCCAGATACTTCAATGCGGTGACACCGCGCTTGTACCAAGGCCCGGTCCAGTCGTGTCGGTGGCGCATGGAATCGAACAGGGTCGCGAGCGCGCTGGCATATTCAGCAGCGCTGACTGCGCCAAGGCCTTTTTCGAGCGGCGATCCGGCGCGCGCAGGCCGCGAAGGGGGCGCGTAGGGGGCGGGCAGAAAGGCGTCGAGCCCCATACCCAGGACACCGGCAGGCGGGCGGTTTGGATTGTTCAAGGCATGCGTTCCATCGGGAAAACAGGTGCGGTTTTCCTGATAGACGTTTGGGTGGCGCAAATTTGAAATGGCCTGGCTTAAGCCGTTCTCAGTGGCTTGATTGAGTCTCAGCTGAGCTTTTTTAAAATCTTGCTGTAGACCTCTTCATCCCGGCGGAAGCCGGGACCCAGTGTCTTTCGCTTTAAGGCAACACTGACTAAGTATCGCCGTCGTCATAATGTCTGGAAGGCTCGCAGAGTGTGTCGCGTGGCCGGGAAGGCTGGCCGTCTTGCCAAGCCGCGCGGCGCAGCCTGCGGGCCTTCCAGACATCACCCCATCACTTTGAATTCAACCTGTTGGGGCCAGCCCTGTCTGTCCGCATGCCGCAGGTCCGCCGTCTCGACAGACAACCAGTCTGCCTTCGCCGACGGCCCTGTGGCCTGCGAACAGGCAGGGCTGGTGACGGCGATACTCAATCAGTGTTGCCTTAAAGTCGCTGGGCCCCGGCTTTCGCCGGGGTGACGATATACATGGAGCGATCGGCCTTGCTGAGACACAACGCGAATCAGGTGTCATTGGAAAGGGGGCTGGTGTTGAGGTGAGGGTGCGGCCAGAGCGGACACAAAAACCTGCGGCAGCATTTGCTATCCGCTTCGCCTGTGCCCTCACCCCCGGCCCCTCTCCCAGTGGGAGAGGGGAGGTATCAACTCATCAATGCCGCGTATTTTCCGCCAGCGTCTCGGGCTGCGGCGTGCCCATCGCCTGGAACAATGCCGCCGTGTCCGCCAGCCGTGATGCGCGCGCCTGGATCTCCGTCAGTCTGGCGTTCTGCCAATGCTGCTCGCTCTGCACCATCGTCGGATACGACGTGCCGCCCAGGCGATAGCGCGCATCGGCGTTGGCGAAGGTCTGCTGCGCCGCCTTTGCAGCGATCTGCGCCGCTTGCAAGGTGGCAGCATCCTGATTCAAGGCGGTAAGTGTGTCGGCCACGTTCTGGAACGCGTTCAACACTGTCTGCTGGTAGTTGGCGATGGCCGCGTCGTAATCCTCGATCGCGGCCTTGCGCTTGGCGATCAATTCCCCGCCGTGAAAGATCGGCTGCGTCAACGAAAGCCCCGCGCTCCACACCGAACCGGCGCTGGTGAACAGCGTCGACGGCTTGAAGCCCTCCGTACCCAAGGTTGCCGACAATGAAATCTGCGGAAACAGGTTCGCCGTCGCCACGCCGACCTGTGCGGACGCTGCATGCACCGCCGCTTCCGCGGCCAGCACGTCCGGCCGCTGCCGCAGCAGATCGGAAGGCACGCTGACGGGCACGTTTTCCGGCAGATGCAGATCCGACAGCGTGAGATTCGCCGGTGCCTGGTCAGGCGTGCGCCCCAGCAATACCGCAAGGGCGTGACGCGCTTTTTCGGCTTGCGCGCGCAAGGGCGGCAGCGAGGTATCGATGCTCGCGGCTTGCTCGCGCAGGCTTAGCACATCGTCTTGCGATGCCGCGCCGAGCGCACGCTGGCGTTCCGTCAGATCGGCTTGATCGTGCGCAAGCTTGGATAGCTGCTCGCTGGTCTGTACTTGTTCGTCCAGCGACGCGGCGTTGATCGCTGCCGTCACGATGTTGGCCGCCAACGTCCGCTTGGCCGCGTCGAACTCGTAGGATTGCTGATCCACCTGCGCGGCCGTTGCCTGGATGCCATGCCGCGTGGCGCCGAACAGGTCGAAGTTGTAGCTGAGCGAAAGCTGCCCGGCGTAGACGTCATACAGATTGGTCGGCGGGCCAAATCCCGGAAAACCCAGCGCACGCTGCCGGCTGCTTTGCGCCTGGCCATCCAGCTTCGGCAACAGGTTCGCGCCGATCTGCGCGCGCAGCAGTTGATGCGCAGCCTCCAGCGTGTGCCTGGTCGCCGCAAGCGAAGGATTGTTGCGCAGGCCTTCCTCCACCCATGCGTTGAGCGTGTCGTTGCGGTATTCGCGCCACCACTGCGGGACGGCGCGTTCGCCCAGGCTGTAATGTTGCGCTACGCCATCCACTTTGGCCGTCTCTGACGGGAGTGGCGTGGCGGTGTACTGCGCCGGAGCGGGTGAAGCAGGTGGCTTGGCCGGCGGCGCGAACGCGCACCCGGCCAGCGCCACTGCCGTGGCAAGTGGCGACAGACGCAATGCAAGGATCATGTTTGCGGGCTTCATGTGGCAGCCTCCGGCTCCCTGGCGGGTTCATCGGCGCGCACGCGGAACCAGGTCGCGTACAGCGCAGGCAGATAGAAAAGGGTGAGCACGGTGGCAACGGTGATGCCGCCCATCAGCGCGGTGGCCATCGGGCCGAAGAAGTTGCTGCGCAATAGCGGAATCAGCGCGAGCACCGCCGCCGCTGCCGTGAGCGTGATGGGCCGGAAACGACGCACCGTCGCCCCGACAATGGCTTCCCAACGTGGATGACCGGCGCGGATATCCTGCTCGATCTGGTCCACCAGGATCACCGAGTTGCGCATGATGATGCCGAACATCGCAATCGTGCCCAGCATGGCGACGAAGCCATACGGCTGATGCGCAACCAGCAAGGCCACGATCACGCCGATCAATCCCAGCGGTGCCGTCAGCACCACCATGAAGGTGCGGCCGAGGCTTTGCAGCTGGATCATCAACAGCACCAATACCGCCACCAACAACACCGGCATCTGCACGTTGACCGAATTTTGCGCCTTTCCATTCTGTTCGACCGAACCGCCGACTTCGACGCGGTACCCCACCGGCAGATGCGCGCGGATATCGGCAAGCTTCTTGTCGACGGCGTTGGTGACATCCAGACCCTGCGCGCCATTGCGCGTATCTGACTGCACGGTGATGTTCGGTTGGCGATCGCGTTCCCAGATCACACCGTATTCCAAGCCGTAACTCACATGACCAAGCTGCGCGAGCGCAATAGCGGTGCCGCTTGCCGTGGGTATCGCCAGGCGTTCGATCTGATCGGGATGGATGCGATCACCGCGTTCGCTGCGCAAATCCACCGAGATCAACTTGTCGCGCTCGCGCAATTGCGTCACCGTGGTGCCTGAGAGATTCATGGCCAGGAAATCGGCGATGTCTTTCGAAGTGAGCCCAAGCTGGCGCGCCTTGAACTGATCCACCTCGAAGCGCACCGAACGCTCGGCCGGTTCATCCCAGTCGAACTGCACGTTGGTGGTGTCGGGATTGGCACGCATCACGCCAGCTACTTGCTCGGCGATGCCGCGCACCGTGGCGATGTCATCGCCTTCCACGCGGAACTGCACTGGGAAGCCGACCGGCGGTCCGTTCTCCAGGCGGCTGACGCGCGTGCGCACGGCGCTGAAGTCGCGCTTCAACTCGCCGTCCAGATAACTTGCCAGCTCTTCGCGCTTCTTCACATCCGTCGCCGTGATCACGAACTGCGCGAAGTTCGGCTGCGCCAGTTGCTGATCCAGCGGCAGATAGAAGCGCGGCGCGCCGCTACCGACGAAGCTGACGTAGTTGGCAATGTCCTTGCGTCCCTTCAGCACCGCTTCGAAACGTTCGGTTTCGCGCAATGTCGCCGCATACGAAGCACCTTCCGACAGGCGCAGGTCCACCAGCAATTCTGGCCGATCGGAACTGGGGAAGAACTGCTTGGGCACCAACCCGAAACCGGCCAGCGCGATCACGAACAGCGCCACCGTGGAGAGCAGCACCAGCCAACGCTGGCGCAAGCAGAAATCCAGCCAGCCACGGAAACGCCGATAGAACGTGGTGTCGTAGATCTCGATCTCTTCGCCGTCATGCACCGGCTGCACCGCATTCGCTGCGCGCGCATCATTCCAACGCCGCGGCAGGAAGCGCGCCCACCACTCCTGCCCGGGTTTGGCGCGCTGGTGGTGTTCCGGCAGCATGTGATAACCCAGCAGCGGAATCACGATCACCGCCGCCAGCCACGACACCAGCAACGCGATGGCCGAGACTTCGAAAATCGAGCGCGTGTATTCGCCGGTGCTCGACTTGGCCAAGGCAATCGGCAGAAAGCCCGACACCGTCACCAGCGTGCCGGTCAACATGGGAAACGCCGTGCTGGTATAGGCGAACGCAGCCGCCTTCACGCGGCCCCAGCCCTGTTCCAGCTTCACCGACATCATTTCCACCGCGATGATCGCGTCGTCCACCAACAGGCCCAGCGCCAGCACCAAGGTACCCAGCGACACCTTGTGCAAGCCGATGCCGAACATGTCCATGCACAGCGCCGTCGCCGCCAGCACGAACGGAATGGAGATCACCACCACCATGCCGGTGCGGAAGCCCAGGCTCAGCAGGCTCACCAGCAGCACGATCGCCACGGCTTCGGCGACCGACTCCAGGAAGTCGTCCACCGAGTGCGACACGGCATGCGGCATGCTGGTGACTTCGGAGAGTTTCAGACCTGCAGGCAGGCGTTTTTGCAAGTCACCGACCTTTCCGTCCAGCGCCTTGCCGAGATGGACCACATCGCCACCTGGCTGCATGGTTACGCCAATACCCAATACCTGCTGCCCCATGAAGCGCATGGTCTGGCTGGGCGGATCGTCATAGCCGCGCCGGATGGTGGCGATATCGCCCAGGCGGAAGCTTTTGCCGTTGATGTGCAGCAAGGTATTCGCCAACGCATCCATGTTGTCGAACTGCCCGCTTGGACGCACGAACACGCGGTCATCGGCGGTCGTCAGCACACCGGTGGATGCCACCGCGTTCTGGTCGTTGATTGCCTGGCCGATCTGCTGCGGGCTGATGCCGAGCTTGGCCAGCGTCGCGTTCGTCACGTCGATGTAGATGTGCTGGTTCTGGTCGCCGAAATAATCGACCTTGCCCACACCGGGCACGCGCAGCAGTTCCGTGCGCAACTGATCCGCGTAGTCGTGCAGTTGTGCCGGCGTGTAGCCATCGCCTTCCAGCGCGTAGATATTGGTGTAGACATCGCCGAATTCGTCGTTGAAGAACGGCCCTTGCACGCCTTGCGGCAGTTGCGACGCCATGTCGCCGACTTTCTTGCGCACCTGATACCAGGTCTCCGGCACCACGGCGGCTGGCGCCGAATCCTTGATGTTGAAGAAGATCAGCGATTCGCCGGGACGCGAATAGCTGCGCAGAAAGTCGATGTTCGGCGTCTCCTGCAGCTTGCGCCCGATGCGATCGGTGACTTCTTCCTGCACTTGCTTGGCGGTGGCGCCGGGCCAATAGGTCTGGATCACCATCACCTTGAAGGTGAACGGCGGATCTTCCGATTGCGACAGGTTCTTGTACGACAGCAGGCCGAACAGCGCGATCAGGCCCATCAGGAAAAACACCAGCGACTGATGGCGCAACGTCCAGGCGGAAAGATTGAAGCGTTCCTCGTGGCTCATTGCGGCGCATCCTCGGCATGCGGTGGCGCGATCGGCGTGACTTTTTCGCCGACGGAAACGGTGTGCACGCCTTGCATCACGATGCGCTCGCCGGGCTTCAGGCCACCGGCCAGCAGCACGTCGCGTTCCTCGTAGCGCGCCACCGTCACCGGGCGCAGCGCCAGCTTGGAATCCGTCGGATCCACCACCCATACGGCGGGATGCTCGTCTTGGTGGAACAAGGCCGTGACCGGAATTTTCACCACGGCATCGGCGGCGCGGCCGGCTTGCAGCGACACATCCGCCGTCATGCCGAGCTGCAGCGAGGCGTCGGCGTGGTCGACCGTGAGCTTGACCAGGTACGTGTGCGATTGCGCATCGGCCGCCGGGGCGATTTCGCGCACGCGCGCGGTGTACGTGTGCCCGCGCAGCGCGGGCAAGCTCACCGTGGCAACTTGCCCGATGGTGATGCGGCCGACGCGGCTTTCCGGCACGTCGACATACACCTCGCGCTCGCCTGCCCAGGCAAAACCGAACACCTGCTGCCCGGCTGCCAGTACCTGGCCGACATCGGCCTGCCGGCTGGTGATCACCCCGTCGTGATCGGCCACCAGGGTGGTGTAGCGCAGCTGGTTCTGGGCCAGCTCGTATTGCTGCTTGGCCTGGTCGCGGCCCGCCACGGCGGCGGCGTAGTTGTCCTGCGTCTGCTGCCATTGCAGCTGGCTGATCAGGTTTTGCTTGTATTGCGCGTCATCGCGATCGTGCTGCTGGGTGGCGAACACCAGCCGATGCTCGGCCGATTCCAGCGCCGCCTTGGCATTGGCCAGCTGCTTGTTGGCATCGGCCGGATCGAGCTTGGCCAGCGCCTGTCCCTGTTTCACCTGCTGGCCGGGGTCCACGTAGCGCTCCAGCAATTGGCCGCCCACGCGGAAGGACAACGGCATCTCGTAGCGTGCATGGACATCGCCAGGAAAGCGGCCGGCCACGGCGCCGTCGGCGGCCTGCGCCGGCATGGCGATCACCGGCACGGCAGCCTCCGCCTCTGGTGCTTTACGGCCGCAGCCGGCCAGTGAAATCAGCGAAATAGCTACGACATACGGTAGCCAGGCATGCCGCGGCAGCACGCGCGGCTGGGGGAAGGGGGAACGGCTCACGGGAAGCTCCTGGGGGTGGGGGCTCAGGCAATACAGCTGCGGACTCTAATCCATTATCGAATTCAAATACAACTATGTATTTCGATACACGTGCCATGGGTCGTGGTAGGATGCGCCATGCCACGCAAACGCCTTACCCGGGAAGAAAGCCGCGAACAGACCCGCCAGCGCCTGCTGGAAGCGGCCGCGGCAGTCATCGTCAAAAAGGGATTCGCCGGCGCCAGCGTGGAAGACGTCGCCGGGCATGCCGGCTACACGCGCGGTGCGTTTTATTCGAACTTCAAGAGCAAGACGGATCTGTTCATCGAACTGCTCAAGCGCGACCACGGCCAGGTTCAAGAAGACCTGCAGCAATTGCTGGATGCGGATCTTTCCAACGAGGACCTGCAAAAACAGCTGGCCCAGTTCTACGGCCAGTGCTATCGCGACCACGGCAGCTATGTCTTGTGGGCCGAAGCACGCCTGCACGCCGTGCGCGATGCCAAGTTCCGCCAGCGCATGAATACGCTGTGCCTGGAAAAGCGCGACATGATCGCCAGCTTCATCACACAGTTCTGCCAGCGCATGGGAACACGATTGCCGGCGCCGGCGGATGACTTGGCCTTTGCGATGATGGCGCTGATCGACGGAATGCTTTATTTCAACATGAGCATGCCTGGCGAGATGCCGGATGCGTCGACGGCGTCGGTATTGAGTACGGTTTTTACGGCGACGTTTTTTGGGACGCAAGCAGAGCGAAGATAGGTTGGGGCGTAAAGCTCCATGGCGCCGCAGACCAGCTCCCTCTCCCCTTCGGGGAGAGGGTTAGGGTGAGAGGCAGGGCTTGCGGGGAACCAGCTCGATGCATGCAGGTTTTGCTTTTTGAATCCCGCATGGAATCAGCCATCCCGCGACATCACCCCCTCACCCCAACCCTCTCCCCGGAGGGGGGAGGGAGTTCGAAGCTCGGCGGCGAAGTCGGTATTCGTCGTAGCCGACGTAAACACTCGCCCCCAGCACCATCAGCGCGAGCAGATACCAGGTAATCAAATAGCTCAGGTGATTATTGGGAAAGTTGATCACCGTCTTGCCGCCTTCCGGCCATTGGGTACCGCTGGCTTGCGTGGCATCCGCATCCACGAAATAAGGCGCCACGTCGTGGAGACCACGCGCGGCGGCGATCGCGGGGATGTCGCGCGTATACCAGTTGTTGTGTACCGGATCATTGTGGCGGAAGAAGCCGGACGGCTCGGACATGCGCAGCAAGCCCGTCACCGTCACCTCACCGCCGGGTCCCGGCGCGCAATGGCCATCGCGTCCGCACCAATCCACCGGCGCGAAACCGCGGTTGATCAGCACGATGGAACCATCGACTTCGCGCAACGGCGTCATCACCCAATAACCGCTGCCTTCGTCGGTGGCGGCCCATACCAGGGTCTGCTGGTCATGCAGGAATACGCCATTGAGGCGTACATGCAGATATTCGTCTTTTTCCGCCGTGATGGCGGGCCATTGCTCGCGCGTGGGCGGCGCGATCGGTGGCGCATGCACGCGGGCATCGACGCGGGTGATCAGTGCGCGTTTCCAGGCAAGGCGATGGACTTGCCAGTTGCCGAGCGAGACGAAACCGATGAAGAGGGCTGCGGCGAAAATGCCGAGCAGGGTTAGTGCGATGGGACCGTGAGGAGCGCGCGGCACATCGTAGGAGGAAGTGTCTTCGGGAGCCATGCGGGCAATGATCGCATGAGTCCTGTTTTCCCAACCGAAATGCTTCGAAATGCCTCAGCAACCGATGAGTTCCCTCCCGTCATTCCGGCGAAGGCCGGACCAAACATGGCGGCAAAACCACCCCTCACCGCAACTCGGAGAAGGAACAAAAGCACTCACGGCAAATTCTGCACGTTCTTCATCATCGACGGCATCATGTTCTGGTTGAGGTGATACATGATCCAGATCGATCCGCTCAACGTAATCACCACCAGCACGACGGTGAACACCAGGGCCAGCATGTTCCAGCCGCCCTCGGATTTCGCATTCAAGTGCAGGAAATAAACCATGTGCACCACGATCTGCACCGCGGCCAGCAACAGGATGAAAGCATCGGCGGGGCCCGTCTTGGAGAACGCACCGGACATCACCAGCCAGAACGGCAGGATGGTGAGAAAGGCCGCCGCCACGAATCCGGTCATGTAGCCCTTCAGCGTGACGTGGATCTGCTCCACGCCATCGTGTGCATGTTCGTGATGGCCATCGTCGTGCACATGCTGGGTGTGGTCGCTCATGACAGCACTCCCATCAGATAAACGAAGCTGAAAACACCCACCCACACCACGTCGAGGAAGTGCCAGAACATCGACAGGCACATCAGCCGGCGCTTGTTGGCGGGAACCAGGCCCTTTTTGCCGACCTGCACCAGCAGCACGATCATCCAGATCAAGCCACACGTTACATGCAAGCCATGCGTGCCGACCAAGGTGAAGAATGAGGAGAGAAAAGCGCTGCGCCCCGGCCCCGCGCCGATCGATACGAGATGCGTGAACTCGGTCAATTCCAGCGCGATAAAGCCTGCACCCAACAGCCACGTGACAATCAGCCACGCCATCATCGGTCCGCGGCGGTTGTGCTGCATTTCCAGCACCGCAAAGCCGTACGTGATCGAGGAGAACAGCAGCAAGGTGGTATTCACCGCCACGATCGGCAGTTCCAATACCTCTTTCGCCGATGGGCCGCCGGCATATTCGCGGCCCAGCACGCCGTAGGTGGCGAACAGGCACGCGAAGATCAGGCAATCGCTCATCAGGTACAGCCAGAAGCCCAGCAACGTGGCGTTTTCCGGATGGTGATCTTCCGTAACATGGAAACGCAGCGCTTCCTCCGCCCCGCTACCGCCGCTCACAGTCATGGTCATGTCGGTCATGCTCAGGCTCCAGCGCGGGCAGTTTCGACACGCCCCACTTCATCGGCAGGAATGTAGTAATCGCGGTCGTAGTTGAAAGTGTGGTGGATTCCCACCGCCAGCAGCGCCACGAACGATATCGCCGCGATCAGCCACATGTACCAGACCATGGCGAAGCCGAAGACCAGGCTCAGCACCGCCAGGTACACACCGGTGCCGGTGTTCTTGGGCATATGGATGGGCAGGAAGCCTTGCACCGGCCGGCGCCAGTTGTGCTGCTTCATCTGCCACCAGGTGTCGATGTCATGCACCTGCGGGGTGAAGGCGAAGTTGTACGGCGGCGGCGGCGAGGAGGTGGACCATTCCAGCGTGCGTCCATGCCACGGATCGCCGCTGGTATCGCGCAGCTGTTCGCGGCGCATGATGCTCACCGCGAACTGCACGAGCATCGCGACAATGCCGATCAGGATAAGCACGGCACCGAAC
Organism: Dyella sp.; assembly: GCF_036746095.1. Classification (NCBI taxonomy): domain Bacteria; kingdom Pseudomonadati; phylum Pseudomonadota; class Gammaproteobacteria; order Lysobacterales; family Rhodanobacteraceae; genus Dyella; species Dyella sp. Next base: position 87,355 of record NZ_DAIOEU010000004.1, on the reverse strand, counting down.
GCCGCGATCTCGAACCAGATCTGCAACGAGGGATCGTCGAAATGGCGCAGTCGCCGCGTGACGCCCATCAAACCCAGCCAATACAGCGGCATGAAGGCGAAATAGAAGCCCACCACCCAGAACCAGAACGAGACCTTGCCCCAGAACGGATCGAGCCGGAATCCGAAGGCTTTCGGAAACCAATAGTTGACGCCGGCAAACATGCCGAACAGCACGCCACCGATGATCACGTTGTGGAAGTGCGCAATCAGGAACAGGCTGTTGTGCAGTTCGAAATCCGCCGGCGGCACGGCCAGCAACACGCCGGTCATGCCGCCGATCACGAAGGTCACGATAAACGCCACCACCCACAGCATCGGCACGTCGTACACGATGCGGCCGCGGTACATGGTGAACATCCAGTTGAAGATCTTCGCTCCCGTCGGGATCGAGATGATCATGGTGGTGATGCCGAAGAACGAATTGACGCTGGCACCCGAACCCATGGTGAAGAAGTGATGCAGCCACACCAGGTAGGACAGTACCGCGATCACCACCGTGGCATACACCATCGACGTATACCCGAACAGGCGCTTGCGCGAAAACGTGGACGTCACTTCGGAATACACGCCGAACGCCGGCAGCACCAGGATGTACACCTCCGGGTGACCCCACACCCAAATGAGGTTGATGTACATCATGTAGTTGCCGCCAAGGTCATTGGTGAAGAAGTGCGTGCCCGCGTAGCGGTCCAGCGTCAGCAAGGCCAGCGTAGCGGTCAACACCGGGAACGCTGCCACGATCAGCACGTTCGCCAGCAAGGCGGTCCAGGTGAAGATCGGCATCTTCATCATGGTCATGCCTGGCGCACGCATCTTCACGACGGTGGCGATCATGTTGATGCCCGACAACGTGGTGCCGACGCCGGCTATCTGCAAACCCCATATCCAATAGTCCACGCCGCTGTCCGGACTGGTTGGCAACTCCGACAGCGGCGGATATGCCAACCAGCCAGTGCGGGCAAAGACACCGATGAACAATGAAGCCATCACCAGCACGGCGCCGGCCACGGTCATCCAGAAACTGAAATTGTTGAGGAAGGGAAACGCGACGTCGCGCGAACCGATCTGCAACGGCATGACGAAATTGATCAGGCCAGTAATGAACGGCATGGCGACGAAGAAAATCATGATCGTGCCGTGCGCGGTAAAGATCTGGTCGTAGTGATGGGCGGGCAGATAGCCTTCATGCGTGCCGAAGGCAACCGCCTGCTGCGCACGCATCATGAGTGCATCGGCAAAGCCGCGCAGCAGCATGACCATCGCCAGCACGATGTACATGATGCCGATTTTCTTGTGGTCCACGCTGGTGAACCACTCGCTCCACAGATAACCCCATTTGCGGTAGTAGGTAACCAGGCCCAGCACGGCGATGCCGGCGATCGCCACGCCGATGAAGGTGAAGATCAGGATCGGCTCGTGGTAGGGGATGTCCTGGAGCGTCAACCGCCCAAAAATCAGCTTGCCGAGATCGGGAGAGTGAAGAGTCATCGCGGCACCGTGCTTCAGTTCACTGTGGATGAGCCATCAACATCGCTGCATGGCTGTCGGACGAAGCGGACGCTTCACTCCCACTCCCGCCAGGCCCGGGCACGCGAAGCATGTTCATGCAGGAAGGCCCCGGCTCAACGCAGCGATTGAGGATGGTTTGGAAAAGTCCCGGCGTGACGCTGCCGTAGTAGTGCACCGGATTCTTTTCGCTGGGTGCTTCCAGCGCGACATAGGTGGCGTGGTCCAGCGTATCGCCGTGGCTTTTCGCTTGCGCCACCCATTTGTCGAACGCATCCTGGCTCATGCCGTGGAAGGTGAAGTTCATGTACGAGAAACCGGCGCCGCTGTAGTTGGCGGACATGCCCCAGTAGTCACCCGGCTTGTTGATCACCGCCTGCAGCGTGGTCTGCATGCCCGGCATGGCATAGATCTGGCCAGCCAGCGCGGGAATGAAGAACGAGTTCATCACCGTGGAGGCGGTGAGCTTGAAATGAATCGGACGGTCCACCGGCGCCGCCATCTCGTTCACTACCGCAATGTTTTGCTCGGGGTAGATGAAAAGCCACTTCCAGTCGAGTGCGACCACGTCCACTTCCAGCGGCTTCATGTTCGCCGGTACCACCTTGCCGGACGCAATGCGGTCGAGCGGACGGTACGGATCGAGCTTGTGCGTGCTCACCCAGGTGATGGCACCGAGCGCAATGATGATCAGCAACGGCGCCGACCAGATCATCAGCTCCACGATGGTGGAATGATCCCACTCCGGATCGTAGTGCGCCTTTTCGTTGGAAGCGCGGTAGCGCCAGGCGAACACCAGCGAAGCGATGATCACCGGCACCACGATCAGCAGCATCAGGACGAACGAGGTGATGATCAGATTGCGCTGCTGCAGCGCCACGTCACCGGACGGCGACATCAGCACCGTATGGCAGCCCGACAATGCCAGGAGCAGAGCTAGCAGTAGCAGTCCGCGGAGAGTCTTCATGGACATGACCGACGCAACCGAATGAGAAGGGGGTACTGCTGTGTCGACAAGGTACGCCGATCGATAGGCCTCACGCAAATGGTTCCATGCCGAACTGCGGCATTTCGCCTGGCTGCCACGCGACTGTCACGTCGATACATCCAGAACCGGAAGCTGTCACAGCAGATAGCGGCCCTCATTTGGAGGAGTGTATCGAGAGGTTCGGCGGCGTTCGACATGATGGGCAAATGATGCCGAGTTAGGGCATGAATGCTTCGTGCACTGAGCGATGCACCGGCTACTGGAAATCCTTCATTCGTCATTCCAGCGAAAGCTGGAATCCAGTGCCTTTTCGCCAAAAATCGCTGGATTACAGCCTTCATTGGAATGGCGAGGAAAGACTTTCCGGCGACTGCAAAACAAAAAATCCACCTGCCCCACCCTAGCCTTGGCGCCACATCGGTGCCATGCTGTGCCCGCCGCACCTCCCTATCCGAGTAACGACGATGTCCAGTACGTTTGAGGATCAGCGTGAACCCGCCGGCTTGACTCCGGAAGATCTCGGGCGCATCCACGCCCACGCCCGCCTGGCGCCCGGCGAAATCGCCATCGGCGTCATCGTCGGGCGAACCGCCGAATACTTCGACTTTTTCGTCTTCGGCATCGCCTGCGTGCTGGTGTTTCCGTCGGTGTTCTTTCCGTTCGAAAGCCGATTGGACGGCATGCTGCTCTCGTTTGCGATCCTGTCGCTGGCCTTCATCGTCCGCCCGCTCGGCACCACGCTGTTCATGACGGCGCAGCGGCGCTGGAGCCGCGGCACCAAGCTCACCATCGCCATGTTCCTGCTCGGCAGCGCCACCGCCGGCATGGCGTTCCTGCCCAGCTACACCACGATCGGCGGCTGGGCCATCGGCCTGCTGACTTTCTTCCGCATTCTGCAAGGCGTTGCGCAGGGCGGCTCATGGGATGGCCTGCCCTCCCTGCTCGCGCTCAATACGCCGCCGGAAAAGCGCGGCTGGTACGCCATGCTGGGTCAGCTCAGCGCACCGATCGGCTTCCTGATCGCCAGCGGCCTGTTCCTGTTCCTGCGCACGGAACTGGCTACCGACGACTTCATCGAATGGGGTTGGCGCTATCCCTTCTACGTGGCCTTCACCATCAACGTCGTGGCGCTGTTCGCACGCCTGCGCCTGGTGGTAACGGAGGAATACACGCTTGCCATGGAAGAGCGCGAGCTGGAACCGATCGGCATCATCGACATGCTGCACCGGCAGGGCTACAACATTTTCATCGGCGCGTTTGCCGCACTGGCGAGCTATGCGTTGTTCCATCTGGTGTCGATCTTCCCGCTGTCGTGGATCGTGCTGGGCACGACGCAGGAGGTGAGCACGGTGCTTACCGTACAGATCATCGGCGCATTGGTCGGCATCATCGGCACCATTGCCTCCGGCGTCATCGCCGACCGCATCGGACGCCGCAGCACGCTTGGCACGACAGCCGTGCTCATCGGCATCTTCGCGCTGTTCGCTCCCTGGTTGCTGGGCGGCAACCAGATCGCGCAGGATGCCTTCATCATCATCGGTTTCGGCCTGCTGGGCCTGTCGTACGGGCAAGCGGCCGGCAGCGTCACGTCCAATTTCGAGATTCGCCTGCGCTATACCGGCGCCGCCCTGACCTCGGATTTCGCGTGGCTGATCGGCGCGGCATTTGCGCCACTGGTAGCGCTTGGGCTGTCGGTCCGCTTCGGGCTGGTAGCGGTAAGCGTGTACCTGCTCTCGGGCGTGGCGTGCACGTTGATCGCATTACGGGTGAACAAGGCGCTGGCGAACGAGTGACATTTCTGCCTACGTGGCTCGTGCAGGCCGGGATGGAATCTCGGCAGTCCTCTGGTTTTTTCGAAGCCGGGATTCGTCCCGGCCAACACTATGTTTCCAACGTAATACGCTCTTAAAGCACGCCAATACGACGCCGCATCCACATATCCACACCACATCGTTCACTCGTACATGACCCCGCTCCGCGCAGGATGAAACGCATCAGCGTTTTCTTTTTGCGGTCATGTCACTCGTACACGACACCTCATTCCATGCCGCTGGGGAACCCCTTCAGTGAGCACTGCCGCCACCAAGATCGACCGCGTCGAAGCGGCGGCCTATACGGTGCCTACCGATGCCCCCGAAGCCGACGGCACGACCAGCTGGGACGCCACCACCATCGTGCTCGCCAGCATCCGTTGCGGCGACTACGAGGGCCTGGGTTACACCTACACGCACAGCGCAGCGGCGGCGCTGATCGCCAAGCCGTTGCGCGATGTGCTGCTCGATGGCGATCCGATGGATATCCCGGGCCTGTGGCAAAAGATGCATCGCAGCCTGCGCAACATCGGTGCACCCGGCCTCGGCATGATGGCCTTGTCGGCCGTCGATCACGCCTTGTGGGATCTGAAAGCCAAGCTGCTGGGCGTTTCCGTGCTCACCTTGCTGGGCCGCGCACGCGAGAGCGCGCCCGTCTATGGCAGCGGCGGCTTTACCTCCTACACGGTGGATCAGCTGCAAACCCAGCTTGCCGGCTATGTGGAGCTCGGCATTCCACGCGTAAAAATGAAAATCGGCTCGCATCCGGAACAGGACCCCAAGCGCGTGTTCGCGGCACGCGAAGCGATTGGCGAGGACACGCGCCTGATGGTCGACGCCAACGGCGCCTATGGGCGCAAACAGGCGCTGACGCTGATGGACGCGTTCGACGAATGCAAGGTCGACTGGTACGAAGAGCCGGTGTCTTCGGATGACCTGGCGGGCTTGCGGCTGGTGCGCGACCGCGTGCGTCACAACGTCGACGTCGCTGCCGGCGAATACGGTTGGGGCAACTGGTATTTCGCGCGCATGCTCGATGCCGGCGCGGTGGACGTGCTGCAGATCGACGGCACGCGTTGTGGCGGTTTCACCGGCTTTCTGAAGGCCGCCGCGTTGGCGCAAGCTTACGGCATACCGATTTCCGCGCACTGCGCGCCGCATCTTCACGCACACGTGTGTTGCGCGGCACCCGATGTGCGGCACATCGAATACTTTCACGATCATGTCCGCATCGAATCGATGTTCTTCGATGGCTTGCCGACGTTGCGCCGCGGCGAACTGGTCGTTGACATCGCGCGTGCGGGATTGGGCCTTACATTGAAAAAGCAGGATATCGAAGCGTATCGCGTCAATGCTTGAGGAGGTCGCCATGCAGCAGCAGCTCATCCGTCATGGCCAGGGCTCCCGCACCTGGTCCATCGTGCTCGACCGCGGCGAGGAAGTGAATGCATGCCTGAAGGATTTTGCCCGGCGCGAAATATTGAGCGCCACCAGTTTCACCGCCAGCGGCACCTTGCAGGATGCCGTGCTGGGTTATCTTGATGCGGAAAAAAATGCTTGCCATCCCCGGCAAGTGGCTCATCCCACGCAGGTGCTGTCGCTGGTCGGCGATATCGCCTTGCGCAACGGCAAGCCGCACATCCGCATGCGCGCCGTACTCGGCGGCAGCGATGGCAACACTTTCGACGGACACCTGCTGGAAGCGCACGTGCGCCAGCAGATGGAAGTGATCATGACCGAAGCCCCGGTGCAGTTGCACAAGGGCTATGACGCGGATGCCGGGCTTGCCTTGTTCAAACAGCATCAAGGGGAGGTCGGATGATGACGCCCCGTTCCGTCGGCAGCCGCTGCTGGGCGATTGCGGAAGGCTATATCCCGCTGGATAAGGCACCGAACGATGATCCGCGCCTGATGAGCCATGAATCGGCCTGCATGCTCAACACCAACGATCAGGATGCGCAGGTCACCTTGACGCTCTATTTCAAGCAGCGCGAACCGGCCGGCCCGTATCGCGTGGTCGTTCCTGCGCGGCGCACGATGCACCTGCGCTTCAACGACCTGTCCGATCCGGAACCGGTACCGCGCGATACCGATTACGCCACGCTGATCGAGTCGGATGTTCCCATCGTTGTGCAGCACACGCGCCTGGATTCGCGCCAGGCGGCACTCGCGCTCCTTTCCACCATCGCCTATGCGAGTGAATGACCATGAAGAGCACTCTTCCCAAGAGACGACCTGAAGTCGTGGTGATTACCGGCGCCTCCGCCGGTGTCGGCCGCGCCACCGCCCACCGTTTTGCGCGCGACGGCGCATGGATTGCCCTGCTCGCACGCGACAACCCAGCGCTTGAGCATGCCGCCAAGGAACTGCGTGAATTGGGCGGTATGGCGCTGCCCATACCGGTCGACGTGGCCAACGCCGAACAAGTCGAGGCAGCCGCCGAACGCATCGAGCAGGAACTTGGCGCCATCGATATCTGGATCAATGCCGCCATGACCACTGTCTTCGCACCCGTCAGCGAGATCACGGCCGAGGAATTCCGCCGCGCCACCGAAGTCACCTATCTCGGCGCCGTGCATGGCACGCTTTCCGCGCTCAAGCGCATGCGCCCGCGCAATCGCGGCACCATCGTGCAGGTCGGCTCGGCGCTGGCCTATCGCGCCATTCCCCTGCAGGCGCCCTATTGCGCGAGCAAGTTCGCCATCCGCGGCTTTACCGATGCATTGCGCGTGGAGCTGCTGCACGAACGCAGCAAAATACACGTCACGATGGTGCAGCTGTCGGCGTTCAACACGCCGCAATTCGAATGGGCACGCAATCGCCTGGATGGCCGTCCGCAACCGGTGCCACCGATCTTCCAGCCGGAACTGGCCGCACGCGGCGTGTATTGGGCGGCCCACCACCGGCGCCGCGAAGTGTGCGTGGGCTTTCCCGCCGTCAAGGCGATCGTGGCCAACAAGTGGTTTCCCTCGCTGGTCGATCGCGTGTTGGCGAAGCAGGGCTACGCCGGCCAAGTGGACACACAACCCGTGCCGGAGGAACGGCCCGACAACCTGTTCGAAGCAGCACCCGTGGATTACGGCACGCATGGGCGATTCGATGCGCGCGCCAAGTCCATCAGTTTGCAATGGTGGTTGACGTCGAATCGCAATGCGTTGCTGCTGGGCGCCGGCGCACTGGCAGCGTTGATGTTTGCGCGAAGGAGCCGGCTGGAGTGAAGCAACACCGAACCCCGACACCGCATGTGTGCACATGGGGCGCCGTTGGGGTTCGCGTTCCGAGCGCCCCAACCCACGCCGCTATGACGTAGTTCCTCCCAATCCCAACGCTGCCACATCCAGTACCCAATCCTTCGCCTCGACGCCTGCGCAAGACCGCTGCTTGGCCTTGCTCGCTTCCACCATCATTCGCTCTGCGTGCTGCACACGGTCGGCATGGGTGCCCTGCAGGGCCTCCGGGCCGCCGTGTTCGACGAAATCGAGCAATACCGCCGCGTGAATCAGTGCCAGATGTGACAGCGCCTGCGGAAAATTGCCGAGGAAGCCGCCGTCGCGTGGATCGATCTCCTCCGCATATAGCCCGACGTCATTGCTGAGTCGCAGCATGGTCTCGAACCACGACGTCGCCTCTTCGGTCTTGCCGGCAAACAACAACGCATCCACCAGCCAAAATCCGCACGCGACGAAGGTGCCCTCCTCGCCATCCAGACCGTCGCCGCCTTGGTAGCGATAGACGCCTCGTGGTGTGGCGAGCTGCGTTTTTATTTCGGCTATGGTGTTTTGCAGGCAACCTTGGGGAAGTGGAAAGTCGATGATCGGCGCGCGTAGGGCCACGGCATCGAGCGTATCGTGGTCGTAGCACTTGCGCAGCCAGCCTTGCGGTGAAATGGCGTGCTGATGCACGTCTTCGACGATCGCCCGCATCACGTCTTCATAGTCGCGGCAATCCAGCAGCACCTGTGCGCGGTCCAGCGCCACCCAGCACATCATCTTGCCGTAGACGAAGTGTTCGGGTTTACCGCGCTCTTCCCAGAAGCCTTGCCCGGGTTCGCGCCAATGTTCGGCGACGTAATCGGCGGTGCGACGCAATAGCGCAAGTTCGTCTGGCTTCAAGCAGCCGCCCAGCTCGCGAAACAGCATCAGCCAGTCCATCACGTCACCGTAGACGTCGAACTGGCGCTGACGATGCGCGGCATTGCCGATACGCACCGGACGGCTACCGCAATAGCCACTCAAGTAAGACAGCTCGCGCTCGGGAAGATCCATTTCGCCACGCAGGCCATAGACGATTTGCGTCGGGAATATGTCCCCTGCGCCGCAGCTGAAGAGGAACTGCCGGAACTCTTCCGGCTCTTCTTCATAGCCGAGGGCGGAAAGCGCAAACAGCGTCAGCGTGGAATCGCGCACCCAGCTCAGGCGGTAATCCCAGTTGCGACGGCCGCCTCGCGTCTCCGGCAAAGACGTGGTTGCCGCGGCGACGATGGCGCCGCTGGGAACGTAGGTCAGCAGCTTCAGCGCAAGCGCGCTGCGTTCGACCGCATCCGCGTAAGGACCTTTGTAGCCGCAGCGTCCACTCCACGCCTGCCAATAGGCCGTGGTGATGTCCAGCAAAGTGTCCGCTTGCGACAGTGCATGGGACGGATCCGCGCATGTACCGGCCATCAGCACGATCCGCACTATTTCGCCTTCACGCAGCTCCATCACGGCACTGCCGCGTGTCTCGTCGACGTCGAACGGCCGGTCGCATAAAAATGCACCGTCGTCCCATGCCATGCCCTGCTCGATGCGATGCACATGCGGTTTTCGCTTGCCCCATGCCACGCCCGGCAACATGTCCAGGTTCAAACGCACACCGCCTTCGGTAACCCGGATGATGCGCACCAACCACGGCAGGGCATTGACCCGGATGAAATCGTCCTGCGCAGCATCCGGTTGCCGCCCGACCGGCATGAAATCAGTCAACGTCGCCACGCCCGATGGCGTGGTGAACCTGATTTCCAGCACGTTGGTATGCGGCACGTAGCTGCGCGTAGCCTGGAATGGTGTCATCGGCCGCGTATCCAGATAGCCGCCGACACGATCGTCGAGCAGGTGAAAGCACAGTGGGTCGGAATCGAAAGCGGGCAGCGCGCACCAATCCACACGCCCTTCGTGGGTAACCAGCGCTACGCCGTGGCAATTGCCGACGGCGGCATAGCCGCTGATATCCGGGCAACCCAGGTTGTCTTGGCTAGCGTTTTCCATGTCACATCGCGTGTTTGATGCCAATACAGAGCGGCCACCCGTTTACCGGGCAACTGGTGATGAAGCCGCCTACCATCGCCCATTGCGTCGCCAGCCAGGACCCCGGCTGGCTGGCCGGCATCCGGGCGCCCCACACCGGCACAAACATCGGGGATTGGATCAACGCCATCACGCCGCCCATACCTACCTGCCATGCAGCCAGCGACGGGCTGTCTGCTTTAACGGCAGCGGCAAGGCCCTGGCTCGGGGCCCGCCGACCGTGCAACCGCTGCCGCAATGCAAGCTGCTTTTCGCCATCGCCACAGGTAACGGCGCCGGGTCGCGCTGCCTGCCGGGCACATCCCCCACATCCGGCACGCCAAAACATACATGTCGGATCAGCACCCACGTCGTGCGCGAACAACGCGGCTACCTGCCACGCGCCATCCATGATGCCCATGCGCTGCGGATGACCGGTGACGTGCACAAAGATCGCGACGGCCCAAAGCCAAGCCAGGCCCAGTGTGCCGAGCGCGATAAGGTGCAGCCATTGGGCCACATCGTGCATCCGATCCATGCCCGTCCACGGTTGCTTAGCTTCCGCCATTAAGCAATCCGAATCGTGCAGTGGGTGTCGTTGCCTGATGGAGGACGCGTGGACATCCGCACGGAGGCGGACTCATGTGATGTCGCTTGGGCCACTTGCGTCGACTTCGTGAAGGAAAGATCAAAAATCCCGACGTTCAATGCGGTGGCGTTCTTGTCGCAAAAGACGTGGTCGAGCGACCGTGCGCATAGGGAAAGGAGCCACAGCCCCGGAGCGGCGAAGAGAAAGCACAGCGTGGATTCGCTACGTGCAAAGTCGGGCACGATGCGAGCGACCCCTTTGACAGGTATTGAATTGGCACCATGTTATGGTGCGCTCCTTCAAGGCGGTCGCCCCGGTTTGTTGAGGAATGTCCCCTTGAAAGACGGAACCAGCGCCGTTTTTCCGGGCATGCAGACACGGCCAGCCTTTTGGCAACGATTGACAGGCGGCCTCAGGCGCCGATAGGCGCCATGAATGATACTGATCCCAACAATCAATTGGCCCTTTCGATAGACCGCCCCTATTCTTGCAAACCAATCCCCCTTACCAACCACTCAACGGAAGAAAAGCAGATGTCGCTGATCAACACCGAAATCAAACCGTTCAAGGCCACCGCATTCAAGGATGGCAAGTTCATCGATGTGACCGAGGCTTCGCTGAAGGGCAAGTGGTCCGTGGTGGTGTTCTACCCCGCCGACTTCACCTTCGTGTGCCCGACCGAACTGGAAGACCTGGCCGACCATTACGCCGAGTTCCAGAAGCTGGGCGTTGAGGTCTACGGTGTTTCCACCGACACGCATTTCGCGCACAAGGCATGGCACGACACCTCCGACGCGATCAAGAAGGTGCAGTACCCGCTGGTGGGCGATCCGACCGGTGCGCTGACCCGCAACTTCGACGTGATGATCGAAGAGGAAGGCCTGGCGCTGCGCGGCACCTTCGTGATCAATCCGGAAGGCGTGATCAAGGTATGCGAAATCCACGACAACGGCATCGGCCGCGACGCCAGCGAGCTGCTGCGCAAGGTAAAGGCCGCGCAGTACGTCGCTTCCCATCCGGGTGAGGTGTGCCCGGCCAAGTGGAAGGAAGGCGCCGCCACGCTGAAGCCGTCGCTGGACCTGGTCGGCAAGATCTAAGTGCAAGTTTTGGCGATCCCCGCAACGGGTGATCGCCTGCGGGCCCGGTACCCCCTCCCCTCCCACCGGGCCCGCACCCTATACCTCGAGCAGACGTCGTCCATCCATGTTTTACCGGGTGCCGGCGGCGTCTACTCCAAACTTAAGTATTGATGGAGAAGCGCCATGCTGGACAACGATCTGAAAGAACAACTCAGGGCTTATCTGGAAAGGGTGACCCATCCGATCGAGCTGGTTGCCTCTATCGATGACAGCGCCCCGTCGCAGGAATTGCTGGGGTTGCTGCGCGACATCGAATCGCTGTCGCCGAAGGTCTCGCTGCGCACGAATGGCGTTGAGGCGCGCAAGCCTTCCTTTGCGATCACCCGCAGCGGCACCGACGTCAGCGTGCGCTTTGCCGGCATTCCGCTCGGCCACGAGTTCACCTCGCTGGTGCTGGCGCTGCTGCAAGTCGGTGGCCATCCGCCGAAGGTGGAACCGGAGCTGATCGAACAGGTGCGCAACCTGGAAGGCGAATTTGTGTTCGAGACCTTCATGTCGCTCAGCTGCCACAGCTGCCCGGATACGGTGCAGGCGCTGAACCTGATGAGCGTGCTCAATCCGAACATCAAGCATGTCGCGATCGATGGCTCGCTGTTCCAGGACGAAGTGAACGAGCGCCAGGTGATGGCGGTGCCGACCGTGTTCCTCAACGGCCAGCCGTTCGACCAGGGACGCATGTCGATCGAGCAGATTGTCGGCCGCCTGGATAGCGGCGCCGCCAAGCGCGATGCGGAAAAGCTCAATGCCAAGGCACCCTTCGAGGTGCTGGTGGTGGGCGGCGGCCCGGCTGGTGCCGCGGCGGCGATCTATTCGGCGCGCAAAGGCATTCGCACTGGCGTGGCGGCCGAGCGCTTTGGCGGCCAGGTGCTGGATACGATGGCGATCGAGAACTTCATCTCCGTCAGCTACACCGAGGGCCCGAAGCTGGCCGCGTCGCTGGAGCAGCACGTGCACGAATACGACGTGGACGTGATGAACCTGCAGCGCGCCGAGCAGTTGATCCCGGCATCGGAAGAAGGCGGCCTGATCGAAGTGCGGCTGGCCAGCGGTGCAGCCCTGAAAGCGAAGACGGTCATTCTTTCGACCGGCGCGCGCTGGCGCAACATGAACGTGCCGGGCGAGCAGGAATACCGCAACAAGGGTGTCACCTACTGCCCGCACTGCGATGGCCCGTTGTTCAAGGGCAAGCGCGTGGCGGTGATCGGCGGCGGCAATTCCGGCGTGGAGGCAGCGATCGACCTCGCCGGCATCGTGGATCACGTCACGCTGTTCGAGTTCGACAGCAAGCTGCGTGCGGATGAAGTGCTGCAACGCAAGCTGCGCAGCCTGCCGAACGTGAAAGTGATCGTGAGTGCGCAGACCACGCAAGTGACCGGCGACGGCAACAAGGTCACCGGCTTGACCTACACCGATCGCAGCAATGGCCAGAGCCAGCAGGTGGCACTGGAAGGTGTGTTCGTGCAGATCGGCCTGCTGCCCAATACGGAATGGTTGAAGGGTGCGGTGAAGCTGTCGCCGCGCGGCGAGATCGAGGTGGACGCGCATGGCAGGACGTCGGTGCCGGGGGTGTTTGCGGCAGGCGACGTGACCACTACCCCGTTCAAGCAGATCGTGATTGCGATGGGCGACGGCGCGAAGGCATCGTTGAGTGCGTTCGACTATTTGATTCGCCTGCCGGTGGTAGTCACCGAAAAAGAAGAAATGGCTGCCTGAAAAACACATTGAACCGTCGTCCCTGCGAAGGCCGGGACGACGGCTCAAGTCAACGTCATTATCGCTAGCACAACCTACGCGGCTCGCGTTATGAGCTTCCCCTGCATAAGCCATCGCTTTACCCTGCCCATCTTTCGAACAGGAAGATGGGCGTGATGCGTGCCGTTGTCATCATGGGTGTGACCGGTTGCGGCAAATCGACCATTGCCGCGGCCATTTGCGAACGCACCGGTGCGTTCCTCATCGAGGGCGATGCGTTTCATCCGCCGGAAAATGTCCGCAAGATGAGTGCGGGCATTCCGTTGACCGATGAGGATCGGCAAGGCTGGCTGGAACATCTGGCGCAGGAAAGCGTCGATCGGCTTGCCACATGCGAACGCGTCGTGGTGACCTGCTCTGCGCTCAAGCGACGTTACCGCGACACGCTGCGCGCCGCAGTGCCCGAACTTGGTTTTGTTTTTCTGGCGCTGACGCCTGCGCAAGCAAGCGCGCGCGTGGCGCATCGGGCCGGGCATTTCATGCCGGCTTCGCTGGTGGATAGCCAGTTTCGTGATCTGGAAGTGCCGGACGGCGAGCCGTGGGTGCTTGCCGTGGATGCAACCGAAGCGGTGGATGCCATTGCCGACGAAGCGGTTGGCTGGTGGCATAGGTTGGGCTGAGCCGCAGCCGAACCCAACCATGGCACGCATTCGTGGATGTTGGGGTTCGCGTTCCGCTTACCCCACAACCCAGGTGCTTCAGCGTGCCGAGCAGAAGCAATACGAATAGACGTTCAAATGTCCCGCTTGCGCCGTGCGCAGCATTTGCAGTTCCGGCGCCAGCATCGGCAATTGCGCGACCCAGCTCGGCAAGCGCACGCCATAAGCCTGCAAGCCGGCCACCATCGCCGATTGATTGAAGCTCAACATGAAGCGCTCGAACGCGCCCATCGGCTGTTCCTGATAGCGCACAGCGTAATCCTTGCCGAGCTTCGCCAGGTCAGCGGCTTTTTGAATGGCCGCATCGAGCCCGCCAAGCTGATCCACCAAGCCGCGCTGCTGCGCCTGGCTACCGGTCCACACGCGCCCCTGTGCAATGGCGTCGATCGCGGCGTAATCCTTGCCGCGTGCCTTCGCCACCCCGCCGACGAAATCGCGGTAGCCCTTGTTGATGATCGACTGGATCACCGTGCCGACTTTCGGATCAAGCGGACGGGTGATGTTGAAGGCGCCCGCCAATGGTGCCGTGCCCACGCCGTCGCTGGTGATGCCCAGCTTGCTCAGCGCATCGGGCACGGTGAAGAACATGCCGAAGATGCCGATGGAACCGGTGATGGTGTTGGGCTCGGCGTAGATCTCGTTCGCGTTCATCGAGATCCAATAACCGCCGCTGGCCGCGACGTCGCCCATCGACACGATGACGGGGATGCCGGCCTTGCGCGTGAGTTCCACTTCGCGGCGGATTTCTTCGGCTGCATACACTTCGCCGCCGGGCGAGTTCACGCGCAGCACCAAGGCTTTGGTGCGCTTGTTTTCGCGTGCGGCGCGAATCAGCGCCGCGGTGGATTCGCCGCCGATCGAACCGGGCTGCTGCTTGCCGCCGGTAATGTCGCCTTCGGCCACCACCACGGTGACGGCATCCGCCCCCGCCTTGTCGCGGCTGGGCATGGCGGCGGCATAACCGTCCAGCGCAACGCCGCGGATACCGTGGCCATCCTTGCCGGCAGGCACGCCCTGCTTGCGCAGCATGTCGATCAGTTCCTCGCGCGTGGCCAGACCATCGACCAGGTGCTCGTCCACCGCCAGCTTGGCGAGGTCGCCCTGCGCCGTGGCCAGGCGATCAGGCAGGTCGTTGATGTCCGCGCGCACCGTGGCGGGGTCGAGCTTGCGCAGCTTGGCGACATCGTTGACGTATTCGTCCCACAGTCCGCCCATCCAGTAGCTATCGGCTTGCTTGGCTTCGGGCGATGCGTGATCGAGGATGAACGGCTCGGCCGCACTCTTGAACTGGCCAACGCGGAACAGGTAGACGTTCACGCCCAGCTTGTCGAGCAGATCCTTGTAGAACAGGCGGTAGTTGGAAAGGCCGGTGATGAACAGGCCGCCTTGCGGATCCAGCAGCACGCGATCGGCATGCGCGGCGAGGACGTATTGGTATTGATCGAGCTGCGGCCCCCAGGCAATCACCGGCTTGCCGGCAGCACGAAAGCGGTCGAGCGCCGCGCCTACTTCCGTCAAGGCGGCAAAACCACCGCTTTGCAGATGGCTCGGATCGAGCAGGATGCGCGTGATGCGCGAATCCTTGGCCGCCGCGTCGATGGCATTGACCAGGTCGCGTACTTGCACTTCCTTTGCTTCGTCGCCGGACAGCTTGGATGCCGCGCGTTGCAGCGGGCTGACGCTGTACTGCTCCACCAGCCGACCTTCCGGCCGCAGCACCAATACGCTGCTGTCCTGGATGTCGTTGATGTGCTTGGCGGCGCCGATCGCCACCAGCACCAGCGCGAACAAGCCGAGGAATGCAAAGAACACCACGTTGAGAATGATCAACCGCACGAGATTGAGGCCGCGCCCGAGTACGCGCAGGAAGGCGAGGAATCCGTTCGGTTGCCGTGAGCGGCCCAGGGGCGGTGGTGTACTCATAAACGCTTTGAGGTCCTTAGGTGGTGGCTATCCCCATGGCGTCATTCCCGCGCAAGCGGGAATCCATTTTTATGGGTGCGTCAGAGCAACATGGATTCCCGCTTGCGCGAGAATGACGGCCTTGAGGGTACATGAGTCATGAGGGGATCGTGGCATCAGCCGCCGCCGATGCAACAGGGCCAAACGTCCCGGGTTGATGCCGGTAGGAACTGCGCCAGAAGCGCACGAACAGCAACAAGGCCGCCATGCTCAATCCGGCGATCAGGCCCATCCAGATACCCCGCGCACCCAGGCCGTGGTGGAAGGCCAGCCACCATCCCACCGGCATGCCCACGCCCCAGTAAGCGAACAGCGTGATCGCCATCGGCACGCGTGTGTCTTTGAGCCCACGCAAGGCGCCGTTGGAGGCCACCTGGATGCCGTCGGAAAACTGGAACAGCCCG
Source organism: Dyella sp. (assembly GCF_036746095.1). NCBI lineage: Bacteria > Pseudomonadati > Pseudomonadota > Gammaproteobacteria > Lysobacterales > Rhodanobacteraceae > Dyella > Dyella sp. Next base: position 71,243 of record NZ_DAIOEU010000004.1, on the reverse strand, counting down.
GCCAGCACCAGCAATTGGGCGGCCAGGGCGATCACCGTCTTGTCATGGGTATAGAGCGAAGCGATCAGCTGCGGGAAACCCAGCATCAGGCCCGCCGAAACAGCCTGCGTCACCAGCGTAAGCCCGATTCCGCAGAAACCGGCATAGCGAATGCCGGCGGGGTCGCCGCGCCCGACCGCATTGCCCACGCGCACGGTGATCGCCATCGCCAGGCCGAGCGGCACCATGAAGAACAGCGCCGCCACGTTCAACGCCACCTGGTGGCTGGCCACCATGTCTTCGCCCATGGTGCCTATCAGCAACGCCGCGGCGACGAACAAGCCGCCTTCGGCCAGCAAGGTGATCGCCATCGGCAGGCCGATGTGCACCAGCTGGCCGATGCGCTTGAAGTCCGGCCATTCGAAATGCGTGAACACGCCAAGCCCCTGGTAGTTGCGATGCACGGCAATGTAAGTGCCGAACGAAAGCATCTCGATCCATAGCACCGTCGCCGTGGCGATGCCGCAGCCGCGCGCACCCTGCGGCGGCAAACCCAGCTTGCCGAACATGAAGATGTAGCCGAGCGGCACCAGCAGCACCAGACCACCGAAGCTGAAATACATCGAAGGCCGCGTCAGCGACAAACCTTCGGACAAGCCGCGCAACGCGAAGTAACAGGTGAGCGCGGGCGCGCCCCAACTGATCGCACGCAGGAATTCGCCAACATCGGTATACAAGCTGGGCGACACGCCGATCAGCTTGATCAGCGGTTCGGCGTGCCGCACCAGAAACCACAGCAGCACACCCATCGCCAGCGCCAACCACAGCGCCTGATGAAAGACCTGGCCCGCTTCGTGGCGGCGGCCAGCACCATCGAGCTGCGAGACCGACGGCGGCACCGCCATCATCATGCCGATGCCGCTGACGATCGCCAGCGACCAGATGCTCGCACCGACCGCCACCGAACCCAGCACGTGCGCACCGACGTGACCGGCGAGCACCGCGTCGATGACGTTGCTGCCGATGGCGGCGAGCTGGGCGAGCATCAGCGGCAGGGCGAGGTGCACCGTGGCACAGATCTCCCGCCAGACCCGGGCTCGGTCGAGATGGATGGGCTTCATGGATGAGAATTCTCCGGGCCGGGCATTGTACTGTGGGGGCCGCGGCTATCGGGATGTTGGTCATTCCGGCGCAGGCCGGAATCCAGATCAAATACGCTGTGCGAAGCACTCAAAATCTTTATGTCGTGTGCTTCGCACATCATTTTTTTTACTGGATTCCGGCCTGCGCCGGAATGACGACTCGCTCTGAAATGGCTTTGAGGCAGGCCTACAAGCGCCCTATTCCCAATTTGCTGCCCAGCCGCCAAGATTCAACGCTGCACCAGGGGAACGCTCGCATGAAGGACTTGATCTCCTACGAAGGCGCGCTCTGCGCCAACTGCCAGGCGCCGTTGCAGGGCGAGTTCTGCCATCACTGCGGCCAATCCGTGCATAGCGTGCTGCGGCCGGTGCATGGCTTGTTCGAGGAATTCTTCGAAACCTTCCTACATATCGACGGGCGCATCCTGCACACGTTGCCGGCGCTGTTCCTGAAACCCGGCTATCTCACGCTGGAATATTTCAGCGGACGGCGGGTGCGCTATATCGCGCCGTTCCGGCTGATGTTCGTGTTGTGCCTGCTGTCGTTTTTCGTGCTGCACCTGGCCACCGACGTGATTGCGCAACGCATCGAGCACCGCCATCAGCGCAGCGCCGTCGTCATCGATCAGGATGCCGATTTCTCGCAAGCGCAAACCGCACAGCAGGTCCGACGCCAGCTCGATACCAAGCTGCAGGCACTGGAAGCCACGCGTGCCATCGGCAATGCCGCCATCGTGGCGCAGATCGACCAGACCGAACAGAAACTGCACGAGCAGGCCACCGCGCGGCTCGCCGAGCTGGGTGCGCCAGCCAGTGCATCGACCGCCAGCAAGCCACCCAATGAACAAAACGAAGGCGCCAGCAACCGGGAGCAGCCGGTCCACATCGGCTGGCTACCGGCTTTTGCCAATGAGCGCCTGACCGAATTCGGCGATCACATCAGGAAGAACATGCGGACGCTCAAGCGGGGCACGACCGCCGAGCGCCGCGAAGCCTGGGAACATCTGGAAGCCGGGATCTATGGCGCGCTGCCTGGCACCATGCTGGTGCTCGTGCCGGTGTTCGCCTTGCTGCTGAAGCTGTTCTACATCTTCAAGCGGCGACTCTACATGGAGCACCTGATCGTCTCCCTGCACAGCCATGCATTCCTGTTCGTAAGCCTGCTGCTGATCGTGATCGCCGGAATGCTCAACACCTGGCTGCGGCCGGTCGCTGCCTGGGCCGGTTACGTGGCGGGCCTGCTGCAGGCGGGCTTGATCCTATGGGTGCCGGCCTACCTGTTGATCATGCAGAAGCGGGTGTACCGCCAGGGCTGGGCGATGACGCTGCTGAAGTACTGGTGCGTAGGGTGGTGCTATTTCTGGCTGCTGCTGCTGGTTCTGACGGTCGCGGCGACCCTTGGCCTGGCTCACTGAGTGGCATTTCAGGAAGCATGGAACAACGGTTTTGCACAGCGTCAAGGTATTGACATACTCGTGTGTCAAGCCCGTGAGCCCACCTTGAACGAAACCATGCCGGCCTTTCAACCCATTGATGCAGATGATAATTTTTAGCTGGTCAAAAGTTGAACAGCCTGTCACAAGGGCCGGTTTGATGCGCGAAACGGCCTCCTCTCAACGGCGCATCCACAGACTTATCCACAGCTCTTGTGGATAAGCGAAAAAACATGTGCCGATGAGTCACTTAGGCGTTTTTCCTAGATGACAGCCTAGCAATCGCCGGCAAGCTTGCCCTGCATGTTGCCTACAGGCAGATGCCAGCGGTTCCGACGGTCGCGCACGATACACTCAGCCATGCCATTCGTTCTTCGTGTTGCCCTGCCGGTTCCACTTCCCACCTTGTTCGACTACTTGCCACCGGCCAACGGCGCGGCGACCGTCGGCAGCCGTGTGCTTGTGCCCTTTGGCCGCAACAAGTCGGTGGGCGTCGTCGTGCAGGCGGATGTGCCTGCGCAGGTGGGCAGCGCAAAACTCAAGCGCGTACTGCGCGTGCTGGATGACGCGCCGCTGCTGGATGCCGAACTGATGCAAACCCTGGCCTGGGCCGCCGACTACTGGCTCGGCGCACCCGGCGAAGCCTATGCCAACGCCTTGCCACTGTTGCTGCGCGAAGACAAAGCGTTGCCGGAAACCCAGGAACCGATCTGGCAGTTGACCATCGCCGGGCGCAGCGCCCTGGACGCCGGCAGCCGACGCGGCGGCAGTCGTGCGTTGTTGCAGACCTTGCTCGCCGGGCCAATGTCGGCCGCAGAACTGGATGTGTCTGTGCCCGACTGGCGACCGGCCGCGCGGCGTCTGGCCGGCGCTGGCTTGATCGAGCGCGGTGAACCGGCGCCGGCGGCAGGTTTCTTTCCCAAAGCACCCAAGCTTGCGCTGCACGCCGAACAAGAAGCGGCGGTCGCGGCAGTAACGGAAGCCTTCGGCCGCTTCCAGCCGTTCCTGCTCGATGGCATCACCGGCAGCGGCAAGACGGAGGTCTATCTTTCGCTGATCGAACGCACGCTGGCACAAGGCAAGCAAGCGCTGCTGCTGGTGCCGGAGATCGGCCTGGCCCCGCAAACCGCGCGCCGCCTGCGCGAACGGCTGGGCGTACCGGTGGAAGTGCTGCATTCCAACCTGGCCGAAGGCGAACGCGCACGCGCGTGGCTGCGCATGCGCGCGGGTGAGGCGAAGGTGGTGCTCGGTACGCGCTCGGCGGTATTCACGCCACTGCCGCATGCGGGTTTGATCATCGTCGACGAAGAACACGATGGTGCCTACAAGCAACAAGAAGGCTTTCGCTATCACGGGCGCGATCTTGCACTGGTGCGTGCGCGTGCCTTGCAAGTGCCGGTGCTGCTCGGCTCCGCCACGCCGTCGCTGGAAAGTCTCGCCAACGTCGAGGCCGGGCGCTATCGCGCGCTGCATTTGCGTTCGCGTCCGGCTGCCACGCATCCGCCACAGGTGCAGATCATCGACATGCGCGCGCAGCGGCTGGAACACGGCTTGTCGCCGGCCCTCCTGCATGCCGTTGGCGAAACCGTTGCACGTGGCGAACAAGCATTGGTGTTTCGCAACCGCCGCGGCTATGCGCCGGTGCTGTTGTGCCATAGCTGCGGCTGGCACGCGGAATGTCCGCGCTGCGAGCACCCACTGACCCTGCATGCCGCCTGGCGCAAGCTGGTTTGCCATCATTGCGACCTGCAAGCGCCGGTGCCACCAGCTTGCCCCGTGTGCGGCGGCCAGGATTTGAAACCGCAAGGCCAAGGCACCGAGCGACTGGAAGAAGCGCTTACCGCGCATTTCCAGCAAGTGCCGGTGTTGCGTATCGATCGCGAAACCACGCGCCGGCGCGATGCGTTCGAACAGCTATTGGGCCATCTGACTGACGATGCACCGGCCATCCTGGTCGGCACGCAGATGCTGGCCAAGGGCCACGATCTGCCGAACCTCACCTTGGTCGCCATCGTCGGCGTGGACGAAGGTCTGCTCAGCGTCGATTTCCGCGCCGGCGAACGGCTCGCCCAACTGACGGTGCAAGTGGCCGGCCGCGCGGGACGTGCGCGCAAACCCGGACGCGTGTTGCTGCAGACGCATCATCCCGCTCATCCGCTGCTGCATACGTTGCTGGCGCAAGGCTACGCCGCCGCGGCGAAAACCTTGCTCGCGGAACGCAAGCAAGCCGGCTTGCCGCCGTACGGCCACCAAGTGCTGTTGCGTTGTGATGCGCACCAGCGCGCGGCGGTAGATGCATTTCTTGCCGAGGCGTGCGCCGCGTTGCCGGCTAGCGATGCGTTGCAGATTGCCGGGCCCATGCCGGCGCCGATGCCATTGCGTGCGGGACGTCAGCGCGGGCAATTGCTGATTGAGTCGGCCAGCCGGCGCGATTTGCATGCGGCGATGCGGCCGTGGTCGGCGCAGTTGGCGCAGTTGCCTGGTGCGCGCAAGGTGCGCTGGTCGTTGGATGTGGATCCAGTTGATTTGTATTGAGCGGTTGGCAGGGGTTGCCGGCAAGTGCGCCCTCAGGGTAAGGCACCCTCGCGATCATCATTCTGCCGCGCAGGCTACTCGGCCTTTGCCGTCGCAGGAGCATCCATCCCCGCCGTATCACGCGCCCATCCGCCACCGATCGCACGAATCAAATCCACGCTCGCCTGCAACCGACGCGTACGGATCGTCTCCGCATTGCGTTGCGCCGACAAGGCGGCCGTTTGCGCGACCACTACATCGAGATAATTCACGATGCCTTCCCGATAACGGTTGGTGGCGATGTTCAAGGTCTGCTGCGCGGCGGCGAACGCCTGGTCTTCCTGCCTGGCTTCCATGCCCAGCTGCTGCAACAGCGCCAGATCGTCTTCCACTTCGCGGAAAGCGGTGAGCACCGTTTGGCGATAATCGGCTGATGTTTGCGCAAATCGCGCATGCGCTTCACGCAGCTCTGCACGCCGCAGGCCGGCGTCGAACAGGTTCAACGTCGCCAGCGGCCCCAACGCCCAGAAGCGATTGCCGATGGCGAGCAGGTTGTTCATGCCGGTGTCCTGAAAACCGTAGCTGCCCTGCAGGCTGATGTCCGGAAAGAACGCCGCGCGTGCCACGCCGATGCCCGCGTTGGCGGCAAACACGCGCCGCTCGGCTGCGGCGATATCGGGGCGCCGCTCCAATAACGTGGAAGGCACGCCGACCGGTGTCAGCGGGACCTCGAGCTGGTCCTGTTCGGGTGCGATCGAGAAGCTGGATGCGGGCTCGCCAACCAGCGCCGCGATGGCATGCTCGGACAATGCGCGCTGCGCCAGCACATCGGTTACCTGCGCCTGCGCATCATCAAGCTGTGCCTGCGCGCGCGACACGTCGAGGCCGGACGCCACGCCACCGCTATGGCGATTCTGCGTAAGCACGAGTGCATGCTGATAGGCGTTCAACGCATCCTGCAAGATGCGCACCTGGATGTCGTAGCCGCGCAGGCGCACGTAGTCGCCAGCAAGCTGCGCCTCCAGGCTCAACTTGGCCGAAGCGAGGTCGGCTTGTGCCGCCTGCGCCAATGCATGGCCCGCGCCGATTTCGTTGCGGATGCGTCCCCACAAATCAAGGTCATAGCTGGCGCCGACACCGACCGTATCGCTGTCGTATTCGTCAGGCTGGTTGCTGCCGCGCAAAGGACGGTTGTTCGACTGGCGTGCGCGCAGCGGATTGGCCTCCGCATCCAGGTGCGGAAACAGACCTGCGCTGAACTGGCTTTCGAAGGCGCGCGCCGCGTCGTACCTGGCCAAGGCGGCGGCCAGCCCGGGGTTGTCGGCATCGAGCCGGGTTTCCAGCCGGCTCAAGGTGTCATCGCGGTACACCGCCCACCAATTGCCATGCGATGCCTCGTCCGCGGGAGCCGCCACTTTCCAGGCGGTATCGCCTTCCTTGAAGTTTGCCGGCATCGGCGGCAACGCCGGCGTGCGGTACGCCGGCGCCAGCGAGCAACCGCCAAGCGTCGCCAGCATGATCGCCATGAGGGAACGTTTAGTGAGCCGATTCACCGTGCTTCCCCGTATCGTTCGCGGCCAGTTGCTGGTCGGTATCGGTGTCCACGCTCACTTTGTCGCCATCCATCAGCGAATCGGGCGGATTCTCGATCACGCGATCATCCAGGCTCAGTCCTTTGTCGATCTGCAGCGTGGTGCCCATGTCTACAGCGATATGCACGTCGTGCAGATGCGCGCGGCTGTCTGGCCCCAGCACCGCCACCTGCGCTCCCTTGTCGCGGAAGATCAACGCGCTGGACGGCACGCTCACGATGTGCGGATCGACCGGCAGGGCCAATTGAACATCCGCGTAGTCGCCGGGTTTGAGCCCTTCATCGCCGTTGTCGGCGACGAACTGGGCGAGCAGGCTGCCGGAGCTTTGGTTGATGGCATGGGAGTTGCCGATCAGCGTGGCCTTGAACGTGCGCCCCGGCTGTTCCGGCACGCTGAGCGTGACCGTCATGCCCGGCTTGATCGCATTGGCGTCCACCTCGGGCACCGGCACATACAAGCGCATGCGGGCGGTATCGGCGACGCTGAACAGTTCGGGGCCGCTTTCGTTGTTGGCGGTGATCAAGTCACCCACGTCCGTACGACGCGCCGTAACCACGCCGTCGAACGGCGCCACGATCTTCTTGAACGACTCCAGTGCCTGCAGGCGATCCACGTCGGCCTTCGCTGCCAGGACCGTGGCCTGCGCAGCCGCGGCTTCGCCGACCTTTTCATCCGCCTCCTGCTTGGAGACCGAATCCGAGCCAAGCAAATGCTGCCAGCGCCTGGAAGTGATATTGGCCAGGTTGGCATCGGCTTGCGCCTTGGTCAGCACCGCCCTGGCCTGTTCAAGCTGTTGGTCGAGTTCCGGCGTATCGATCACGGCAAGCACGTCGCCGGCCTTCACTTTGTCGCCGATGTCCTTGTACCAGGCTTTCAGATAGCCGCCGACGCGCGCATGGATCGGCGCGCTATCCCAGGCCTGCAAATGGCCTGGCAGCGTGATGAGGTGATTTTTGGCAGGATCGGCCGCGGACACGACGCGAACACTGGGGATGAGCTGCGCATCGGTCCACTGCACCAATTCGTGATGCTGATGAAAACGGATGCCCAGGCCAAGTGCGACCACCAGCGCCGCGAGCACACCGCCACCGATGCCGATAGCCTTCAGGTGCTGAGGTTTCTGCGCGACTTGTACGGAGGCAGGGTTATGCGACATGGGGAATTCCCGGAACAGAGTTCAAATCCGTAGCGCCTTGCTCGCGCCCATGCACCATGCTGAAGACCACGGGCACGAACAGCAGGGTGGCGCAAGTAGCAAACAACAGGCCGCCGATCACGGCGCGGCCCAGCGGCGAGTTCTGCTCTTGCGTGAGCGCCATCGGCAGCATGCCGATGATCATCGCCAGCGCCGTCATGCACACCGGGCGGAAGCGCGTGAAGCCCGCTTCCAGCGCAGCCTTCATCGCATCGCCATGTTCGGCCAGGCGTTCGCGCGCGAAGCTCACCACCAGGATCGAGTTGGCCGTCGCCACGCCCATGCACATGATCGCACCGGTGAGCGCAGGCACCGACAGCGTGGTGTGCGTGATGAACAGTATCCACACGATGCCGGCCAACGCCGCGGGCAACGCGGTGATGATCACGAACGGATCGAGCCAGGATTGGAAGTTCACCACGATCAACATGTAGATCAGCACGATCGCGCCGAGCAGGCCGAACAGCAGGCCGGAGAACGCCGTGTTCATGGCGGTGACCTGGCCGAGCAATTGCACGATGGAACCTTTGGGCCGGTTCTTCGCTTCCGCATTCAGCACGTTCTGGATGGCGCGGGAGACCGCGCCAAGATCGCGCCCCTGCACGGCTGCATAGATGTCGAACGAGGGCGCGATGTTGTAGTGGGTTACCACCGCTGGGCTGGCCGTGCGCTTGATCGTCGCCAACGCGCCAAGGATCTGGTGCGCGCCGGTCGCCGAGGAAGTAACCGGCAGGCTTTGCAGCTGGGCCAGCGAATCGATGCGGTATTGCGGCGTTTGCGCCACCACCGCGTAGGACACGCCGTTTCTGGGATTGAGCCAGAACACCGGCGCCACCTGCAGACTGCCAGCCAGCGAGGCGACCATGCTGTTGGTGACGTCATGCTCGGTGATGCCCAACTCGTCGGCGCGCACGCGGTCCACGTCCACGTTCAATTGCGGCGCACCGGTCGACTGCTGCAAGCGGACGTCGGCGATGCCCGGAATTTCGCGCATCTTGCGCAGCAGTTGAATTGCATATGCTTCGTTGGCGGCGTTGTTGCGGCCGGAAATCTTCACGTCCAGCGGTGCGGGTGCACCGAAGTTGAGGATCTGGCTGACCATGTCGGCCGGCAGGAACGCGAACGTGGTGCCGGGGAATTCGCGCGGCAGCACCGCACGCAAGGTCTTCACGTACTGCGCGCTCGGTGCATGGCCTTCCTTCAACAGCACCTGGATGTCGCCGTCCTGCGGACCGATGGTCCCGCTGTTGTTGTAGACCATGTTGGTACCGCTGAGCGGCAGGCCTATGTTGTCGATGATGCTGTCGAGCTGATCCGGCGCAATCACGCGGCGGATGGCCGCTTCGACATGATCGAACTCGGCCGCGCTGTCCTCGATGCGGGTGCCGACGGGTGCACGCACGTGGATGGCGATCGCCTCGGAGTCCGTGGTCGGAAAGAAATCGCGCCCGAGGAAGGGCACCAGTGCAAACGACACCAGCACCACGGCGAGGAAGCCGACCACGAACCGGCGGCGTGCCGCCAGCGCCAGCGATAGCGCGCCGTAGTAAGCATCGCGCAGCCTGGAGAAACGGTGCTCGAAATTCTGCTGGAAGCGCACCAGTGCGCTGCGCAGCCATCCGCGTTTCATCGACGGATGCTGGTCGCCTTCGTGATGATTGATGTACGCATCTTCCGGATGATCGCCCGGCGGCGGTTCCATCACATGCGGTTTCAGCAGATACATCGCCATGGTCGGCACCAGCGTGCGCGACAGTACGAACGACGATGCCATGGCGAAGATCACCGCCAGCGCCATCGGCCGGAACAGGAAGCCGGCAATGCCGTTGAGCATGAACATCGGCACGAACACGATGCAGATGCACAGCAGCGAAACAAAGGCCGGCGTCACGATCTGCCTGGCGCCGTCCATGATCGACGTATGCACGTCCTTGCCTTGCTCCAGGTGCCAGTTGATGTTCTCGATGGTGACCGTCGCATCGTCCACCAGGATGCCCACCGCGAGCGCGAGACCGCCCAGCGTCATCACGTTGAGGGTTTGACCGAAGGCGGCGAGCAGCGCGATGGCCGACAGCACGGCCAGCGGGATCGACACCGCGATGATCACGGTGGAACGCCAGCTGCCGAGGAAGATCAGGATCATCACCGACGTCAGCAGTGCCGCGATGATGCCCTCGCGTGCCACCGATGCGATCGCACTGCGCACGAAGATCGATTGATCGCCGAGCAGCTTCACTTTCAGCGAGGGCGGCAAGGTTTCCTCGGCGAGCGGCAGCAGCTTCTTGATGCCGGCTACCACGTCCAGCGTCGATACGTTACCGCCTTTCAGGATCGGCATCAGCACCGCGCGATGGCCATCGACGCGCACCACGTTGTTCTGCGGCGGCGAGCCATCGCGTACGTGTGCCACCTGGCCGATGGTGATGGTGGCGCCATCGACGGTCTTGATCGGCAGGTTGTTGAGTTCCTGGATGGCGGTCGGGCTGTCGTTGAGCTCGACGGTGTATTGGTCGCTGCCGATTTTGATGTCACCGACCGGCACGATCTGGTTCTGCGCGGCCAGCGCGGTACCGACGTCCTGCGCCGACAACCCCTTCGCTGCGAGCGCCTGCGGATCGAGATCAAGCATCACTTGCCGCTGCTTGCCGCCATACGGTGTGGGAATGGCTGTGCCCGCTACGGAAATCAGCGTAGGACGCAGGAAATTCTGACCCAGGTCGCGAATCGTCTGTTCGCCCAGTTTGGTACTGGACAACGCTAGCTGCAGCACCGGCACGGTGGACGCGTTGTAGTTGATGATCTGGGGGGGCGTGATGCCCGGCGGCATCTGCTTGAGCACGGTCTGCGAGATCGAGGTGACCTGCGCGGTGGCAGTGCGGATATCCACGCCTGGCTGGAAGAAAATCTTTACCACGCCGATGCCGGGCAGCGATTGCGATTCCATGTGCTGGATATCGCTGACGGTAGAGGTGAGCGAGCGCTCGTAGTAGTAGATCACGCGACCGGACATCGCACTGGGCGAAAGGCCGTTGTACGTCCACACCACGCTGATTACCGGGATGCCGATGTTCGGGAAGATGTCGGTAGGCGTACGCAGCGCCGCCAGTGGACCGACGATCAGGATGAACAACGCGAGGACGACGAAGGTGTAAGGGCGCGCGAGTGCGATGCGAACCAGACCCAACATGCAATGGCTTCCAGCGTGCTTGACGATGGCGCCTATTATCGGGATCGCCGCGACGCAGCACCTTTCGCGGGAATGAAGATTGTTTCATTCATGAAAAAAGTTTCATGAAAATTGTCATGCCTTCGTCATGCGGGATGGACATGAGCATTCCGGCAATCGAGGAGGCATCATTCCGCCGACGGCGCGACTAGCGGCCGCAAGGGAACGCGTATCGCCTGCTGCCTACAGCAAGCGGCAGGCCATGACCATGTGCGTGCCGCCCTGCCCGCCTTCGATGTGCAAATCGAAATCGTGGAGCTTGGCGATCGCCGCCACGATGCTCAGGCCCAGGCCATGGCCGGCGGCGGTATCGATGCCACCTTCGCCGCGATAAAAGCGCTGCCAGACAGCGTGACGCTGCACTTCGGGAATGCCGGGGCCGCTATCCGCCACTTCGATATGCGCCAGGCCGGATTCGACGCGCTTTGCACTCAGCTCCACCCGACCGCCTGGCGGCGTGAACTTGATGGCGTTGCTGACCAGGTTGCCGATGGCCTCGAACAGAAGATCGGGATCGGCTTGCGCAAGCAGGTCCGGCTCGGCGTCCAATACGAACTGCAAGGACTGGTCTTCGGCCAGCGGGGCGTAAAGCTCGTGCACGTGTTGCAACGTTTGTCCGAGATCCACGGCAACGAAACCTTCGCGGCGGCGACGGTCCTCCAGTTCGGAAATGCGCAGCAAGGCGCGGAACCGCGCGAGCACTTCGTCGATGTCGCTGACGCATTGTTCGACCAGCCCTGCATGCGGATCGTCTTCCTTCATCTGCTGCTCGACGCGATACAGCTGGGAACGCAGGCGCGTGAGCGGCGTGCGCAGATCGTGCGCGATGTTGTCGCACACGCCTTTCACCTCGCCCATCAGGCGTTCGATCTGATCGAGCATGTCGTTGACGATGGCGGCAAGGCGATCCAGTTCATCGCCGCGAGTGCTTACGGGTAGACGCCGGCGCAGATCGCCCTGCACGATCAGGCGCGTGGCCGATTCGATCTGGCGTATGCGGCGACGTGGCGCGCGGTTGAGGATCAACCCACCGATCAAGCCCGGGACGAGCGTGAAGGAAAGGCCCCACCACAGCGCATGCCAGATGATGCTGCCCACTTGCGCGGCGATGCGCGTGGTGTGTGCAAGCACAAGGATTTGGCCGCTGGCAAGACGTGCCGCAATCACCGAAAGCTTCGAGGTTTTTGGCGCGAACGGACCACTTACCACTTCTTCCGTCGGTACGCGCAAAGTCGCCGCATCGGGTTTGACACCCGGGGGAATCTGCAGGATGTCGCCGTACAGCCACTTGCCCTGGGCATCGAATAAACCCCAGGCGTTGTAGTTGGTTTCTTCGAGCACGACGTAGTCGTTCAAGGCGACCAGCATGTGGTCTTCATCGAGGTTGCGCAGGTAGCCCACTTGCTGGCGGAGCTGCGTGTCAGTGCGGTTTTCCAGGTAGTGGCGGGTTTCCCAATAGATGAAACCCAGCAGCACCATGCCCCAGATGACGAAGAACACCCCATAGGCGAGCAGCAGGCGCGAGGTGGTGGCGCGCCAATGGATGGACCAGCTTTTTGCAGGAGCCGTCATTGCTCGCATGTCTCCGTATCGAGGGCGTCGCGCCGCCGGCCTGAGGCGCGATACGCACTGAGGGCGAGTGAAGGCGTACTCCGCAGTACGTCGAGCTCGACCGGGGAGGTGGCGTGTCCCAGGCCGGCGGCTCGGCGGCCGCAGCAGGAGATGTGCGGGCAATGACGGCTAGCCAATGCGGTATCCCGATCCACGAACGGTGCGGATCAATACAGGATCACCTTCGCCATCGACCTTGCGGCGCAAGCGCGCGATATGCACGTCGATGAGGTTGGTGCCCGGATCGAAGCGCAAGCCCCACACACTTTCGAAGATCATCGCGCGCGTCAGCACCTGGCCGGGATAGCGCATCAGGAATTCCAGCAGGCGGTATTCGGTGGGCAGCAGCGTAAGCTCGCGTGCACCGCGGCGGGCGGTGCGCGAGATCATGTCCAGTTCCAGGTCGGCCACGCGCAGCTTGGTTTGCGCGGGATGTTCCTGGCGGTGCCGGCGCAGCAGTACTTCGATGCGGGCAGCCATCTCGTCCGGCGCGAACGGCTTGGTGAGGTAGTCATCGCCCCCGGCGCGCAGGCCGCGCACGCGTTCGTCCACGTCACCGAGCGCACTGATCATCAATACCGGCGTGGTGATCCCGCGCTCGCGCAGTTGCTTGACCAGGGTGAGGCCATCCATGCCGGGCAGCATCAGGTCCAGCGTGATGGCGTCGTAGCGTGGCTCCAGCGCACGCTGGAAACCCTGGGCGCCGTCGTGTACGCGATCGGCGCTGATGCCGTGCGCAGCCAGCTCCAGCGCGATTTCGCGGGCGGTGATCTCGTCGTCTTCGATGACCAGGATATGGGGCATGGCCGGCTGTGCGCTAAGGATGCGCGGCACTTAAACACAGCGGCGTCAAACACAAAAGGGCCTCCGCGAGGGAGGCCTTTTTGGTAACCGCATGCCGGTGCCGCTTCAGGCAGCGAACAGTGCGCGCATTTTCTTCATGGCGTTGGCTTCGACCTGGCGGATGCGTTCGGCGGAAACGCCGTACTCATCGGCAAGATCCTGCAGCGTGGCCTTGTCTTCGTTGAGCCAGCGGCGCTGGATGATGTCGCGCGAACGCCCGTCCAGTTTTTCCAGCGCGCTCGACAGGGTGTCGAGCTGGTTGTCGGTCTGGTCGGCATCGGCCACGTTGTCGTACGGGTCGGCGCCTTCGTCGATCAGGAACGCTTCCGGAGCAGGCTTGGCGTCGTCCTCGGCATCGGCCGGGGCTTCAAAGCCGATGTCGCGACCGGACAGGCGCGATTCCATCTCGCGCACGGTGGCCTCCGGCACGCCCAGGTCCTTCGCGACCAGGCGCACTTCTTCGGCATTCATCCAGCCCAGGCGCTTCTTGCTCTTGCGCAGGTTGAAGAACAACTTGCGCTGCGCCTTGGTGGTGGCGACCTTCACGATGCGCCAGTTGCGCAGGATGAACTCGTGCATTTCGGCGCGGATCCAGTGGACCGCGAAGCTGACCAGGCGCACGCCCTGGTCCGGATCGAAGCGCTTGACCGCCTTCATCAGCCCGATGTTGCCTTCCTGGATAAGGTCGGACAGCTGCAGGCCATAGCCGTTGTAGCCGCGCGCCACGTGGACCACGAAGCGCAGGTGCGACATCACCAGCTTGCGGGCGGAGGCGAGGTCACTGTCCTGCTGATACCGGCGCGAAAGCTCCTGTTCTTCTTCCTGGCTCAGCACCGGAATGCGGTGCACGGCAGAGATATAGGCGTCCAGGCTGCCAACGACGCTGGGAACCGGCAGATTGGCCGTCACCAAGGCTTGAGACATGTTGGAATCTCCTGAAAGATGGGTGAGCTTAGCACTCGGGTACTTGGAGTGCTAAAGGCATCGATGAGTTCCGGTGCCTTTTGTGTACCGTATAGTACACGAACTACCCCGGCCTTGTCCATGTGGGTGGGCGCTGGCAAAACGAACTTCAAGGATGACTTGTGGCGGGTGAACGGGGGGTCTGGAAAGGGTCAGCGCCAGGTTGGCGCCAGGAACGCTAGACCTCAGCCCAGCTGGGCTCGCGGCGGCAGCGACCAGTCGATCGGCGCTTGCCCGGCCGCCTGCAGATACCGGTTGGCAGCCGAGAAATGCCCGCAGCCGATAAAGCCCCGGTGCGCGGACAGCGGTGAGGGGTGCACCGATTTCAGCACCGCATGGCGGCGGGTATCGATGAGCTGGCCCTTCCGCTGGGCGTACGAGCCCCACAGCATGAAGACGATGCCCTCGCGTTCGCGGTTGAGGGCATCGATGGCGGCATCGGTGAAGCCCTCCCAGCCCTTGCCCTGGTGCGAGGCCGCCAGGCCGCGCTCCACGGTCAGCACCGCATTGAGCAGCAGCACGCCGCGATCGGCCCAGGGCGTCAGGCAGCCATGATCGGGAAAGGGAATGCCGAGATCGCGCTCGATTTCCTTGAAAATGTTGATCAGCGACGGCGGCGCCGGCACGCCGGGCCGCACCGAGAAACACAGGCCATGCGCCTGGCCGGGACCGTGGTAAGGATCTTGCCCCAGGATCACCACCCGCACCGCCTCGAACGGCGTGTGGCTGAAGGCGTTGAAGATCTCCGGCCCCGGCGGGTAGATCACCTTGCCGGCACGCTTCTCCGCGCGCAGGAATTCGGACAGCGCGCGCATGTCCGGACGTTGCAGGTAATCGCCGATGCGGGTTTTCCAGGATGGCTCGAGCTTGATCCGTTCTTCGTCGCTCATCGGGCCTGCGGTTTGTTCGGTCACCATCTCCGCATCATAGGAGATCACACGCTCTCTCGGGCACGCAGATGCTGCGCGACGCGTAGCTGGAACAACAGCTTGGTGACCAGCAGTTTTTCCTCGACCGGTTTTTCCACCAGATCGTTGGCGCCGGCGCGAATCAGTGCGGCCTGGTTGTCGGGATTCTCGTCGCCCGTCATCACCAGCACCGGCAGCTTGCCTTTGCCGTAGCCGAATTGGGTACGGATGTGCTGCAGCAGATCGCCGCCGGTCAATTCGCCCTTGAGGCTCACGTCGGTGAGCACGACGTCCGCGCCGACGGCGCCTTGTGCGCGCTCCGCTTCCAGCAAGGCGAGCGCATCTTCCACGCTTACCACGTGGCGCACGGTAAGCCCGATCTTTTCCAGCATGCGGCGCGTGGCCAGCGCGACCACGCGACTGTCTTCCACGTACAGCACTACGCCGTCGGCTGCGCTTTCCGGACGCACGTAGCCGCGGATGAATTCCGCCAGCGCTTGAAAGCCGAGCGATTTGTCGAAGTAATCCGTGACGTGCTCGCCCAGGGCACGGCGATGCAGACGATCGTCCACATCGCCCGAGACGACCACGATCGGCACGTAGATCTGCGGTGCGGATTCGCGCACGTAGCGCGCCAGTTCCAGCCCGTCCATATCGGGCAGGCGCAAGGAGATGGTGATGAAGTCGAACACGCCGCTGTCGAGCAGCTTGTGCGCGTCGGCGCCGGTGCCGCAATCCACCACTTCCGCCTGCGGCAACTCTTTCTGCAGCACGCGCGAGATCAACTGGCGGACGACCTTGGAACCGTCCACCACCAGCACGCGCGGTGCCGCACTGAGATCGCGGCTGCTGATACTTGCACTCATCGAATTCCCCACATCCCGGTCTTGCACGGCTTCCATGCATAGCAGATTCGGCAGGCATCCGCTGCGCCTGTAGCGCCTATTCTATCCAGCCCTAAAGAAATGACCGCCATGGTGACCTAAAAGGGTGCAAAGGCGGTGCGAACGGCTTCACCGCCCGCTGATCACACCCCGGCGGCGGGAGCACAGAACGTCAGGCAGCCTTGCGCAATTGCCAGGCACTCACGAGGCGCGCGCCCAGCCAGCCCAGGAAGGCGGCAGCCACCGGCACCGCCACCAGCAACCACGGCGGCAATCCGGCTACGCGCAGCTTTCCTTCGTAAACCTGACTGAGTTTGGCGACCGGCTCGACCAGCGCAAACTCGATCGCCAGCGCCAGCGCCACCGCCAGCACGCCGCTGAACAGGCCATACCAGATGCCTGCATACAGATATGGCCGACGCACAAACGCACGGCTTGCGCCGATGAGCTTGAGCACACTGATTTCTTCGGCGCGGCTGGTGATGTCCACGCGCACCGTATTGCCGACCACCAGCAGCACCGCCAGCGCAAACAGAGCCGCCAGGATCAGCACCACGCGATTGCCCACATCCAGCAATGCATCCAGCCGCTGCCGCCAGGTGCCACTGTCCTGCACCATATCCACGCCTTGCATGCCGCGCAGATCATCCGCCAGCCGGCTGGCCGCATCGGCGGAAATGCCATCTTGCGGTTGCACTTCGAGCACGAACGGCAGCGGGTTATCGTCCAGCGCATGCAAGGCATCGGAGAAGCCCTGCATCTTGCTGAGTTCGTCCAGGCCTTCTTGCGGTGATTTCACGCTGACGTTCGCCACGCCATCGTGTTGGCCGATCTGCTTGGCAAGCAATTGCGCATTGCCCGCCACCTGATCGGTTTTCAGGAAGACATTGATGACCTGGTTGCGCCCGAGCGCGCTGCCGAGCGATTGCATGTTCGACAGCATCAAATAAAACGCCAGCGGCAAAGCCAGCGCCAGGCCCATCACGGCAACGGTGAGCAAACTGCCGATCGGTTTGGAAGCAAGACGCTGCAGGCTCGTGCCCGCGCTCCAGCCGTGATGTTCCCGCCAGCTCGTGAACGGATGGCGATGGCTGCGCTCGCTGCGTGCAGGCGCCTGCGTTTCAGTCGGTGCGCTCACAGCACTTCCTCCGCCGCGACATCGGCCACAAGCCGGCCATGATCGAGCACCACCACTCGCTTCTTCACGCGCTTGATCAATGGCAAGTCATGACTGGCCACCAGCACGGTCGTGCCGACCTGCTGGAACTCGGCGAACAAGCTCATGATTTCGAACGCCAGTTGCGGATCGAGATTGCCGGTCGGTTCGTCGGCGATCAGCACGCTGGGCTTGGCGACGATCGCGCGCGCAATGCCCACGCGTTGCTGCTCGCCGGTCGACAGCGACGCCGGCAGCTGCCGCTCGTAATCGAGCAGCCCCACTTTTTCCAGCGCCGCACGCACGCGGCGACCGCGTTCCAACGGCGTGATGCCGCCGATCACCAGCGGCAATTCGACATTCGCGAACACCGTGCGATCCATCAGCAGCCGATGATCCTGGAACACCATGCCAAGGCTGCGGCGCAGCTTGGGGATGCCGCTGCGGCCGATCTTGGCCAGATTCTGCCCGTCGAGCGTGACATGCCCATGCGATGGACGTTCGATCAGCGCCAGCAACTTGAGCAAGGTGCTCTTGCCCGCCCCGGAGTGCCCGGTGACGAAAGCCATCTCGCCCTTGGCGACTTCGAACGTAAGCTGTGAAAGGGCTTCGTGGCCCCCTTCGTAACGCTTGCTGACTTGATCGAAGCGGATCACGCGGTTCCCTGTCCAGGCCTGGTTGCTTGGCGGGAAAGGATAAAGGGAATGGCGAATGGGGAATAGGGAACCACGCGATACGCTGGCACTTGAGCTGGAATGACAATCCCAGCTTCGCCCAGGACAACCTTGATGCTGGGATGGACACCCCAGCCTGCGTGCTCAGCGACCGGTAAACAGACGCGCGATGCGCCGGAAGAAACCAGGTTTCTGTGGCGCCGCCTGCGGGCCGGAAGGCGACTGAGCCACTACCTGCCGCGATGGGCGATTGGCAGCCGACGTAGTGGCCTGGTTCACTGCCACGTCCGTCACCGGCGCCGCGCCGGAGTGACGCCGCCCGCGACCGCCACGACGACGACGGCGCTTGCCTTCGCCACTGGTGCCTTCTTGCGCCGGCGCCGTGTCCGACGGCGCAGCAGGCTTGGTGGTTTCTGCGTGAACGGCGCGCTCTTCGCGTGGCTTGCGCGGACGATCCTCGCGTCGCCGCTCGGACGAACGCTCGCCCCCGCGTCCACCATCGCGACGGCTGCGCGGGCCGGACGGCTTGCTGCCTTCGCGTGGCGCCACTTTGTCGCCGAACTCCGCACTGTCCGCAGCGGTCTCGGCAGCGAATTGCGCATCGATCTGCTTCGGCGTCGGCATCACCAGCAGTTCCGGCTCGAGATTGGCGACCGGGATTTTCTGGCCGATGTATTCCTCGATGTCCGGCAGCGACATCGCATACAGATCGCAGGCGAAGCTGATCGCATCGCCTTCCGCACCCAGGCGCGCGGTACGGCCGATGCGATGCACGTAGTCTTCGGCATCCTGCGGCAAGTCGTAGTTGAACACGTGGCTCACGGCCGGAATGTGCAGGCCGCGCGCCGCGACGTCGGTGCACACGAGCACGTCGAGCTGGCCATCCTGGAAACGCTGCAGCAGCTTCTGGCGCTTGAGCTGCGGCACGTCGCCGGACAACGCACCGACACGATAGCCCTGACGCTTCACGCGCTCGGTGATGCGTTCGGCAGCAGCCTTGGTGTTGACGAAGATGATGCTGCGCTCGGCCTGCGTGTGCTCAAGCAGGTTGAGCAGCAGCGGCATCTTTTCTTCCTTGGCCGGGAAATACACCTGCTGGCGCACGCGGTCGGCGGTGACGTTGTCGGTCTCCACCACCATTTTCTCGGCGTTGTGCATGTGCTCGTAGGCCAGCTCCAGCACGCGGTGCGACAGCGTGGCGGAGAACAGCAGCACCTGGCGCTGTTCGCGCGCTGGGAGACGGCGGAAGATGAAGCGCACGTCCTTGATGAAGCCGAGGTCGAACATGCGATCGGCTTCGTCGATCACCATCACTTCCACGCCGTTGAAGCCGAACACGTTCTGCTTGTAGTAGTCGAGCAGACGGCCCGGCGTGGCGATGATGATGTCGCAGCCGTCTTTCAGCAGCTGGCGTTGCTTGTCGTAATCGACGCCGCCGTAGATCAGCGCGGTGCGCAGGCCGGTATAGCGGCCGATGTTCTTGGCGTCTTTCTCGATCTGGATCGCCAGCTCGCGCGTCGGGGCAATCACCAGCGCGCGCGGATCGGAATCCTTGCGCTCGGCCACGGCCGGTTGGGTGAGCAATCGATTCATCAGCGCGACCAGGAAGGCGCAGGTCTTGCCGGTGCCGGTCTGCGCCTGCCCGGCGACGTCGCGGCCGGTGAGGGCAGTCGGCAGGGTCAGCGCCTGGATGGGCGTGCAGCGTGCAAAGCCGGCCTCGTCGAGGCCTTTTTGCAACAGCGGGTGCAAGTCGAATTGGGTAAAGAAGGTTTCGGTAAGGACAGTTTGGGACATGAATGAGGGAATCTGATACGGGCCGGCGCCCAAGCGCTTGGCCCGGTCCCGCAGTCGGTCTGGCAAACCTTGGGACAGGTGGAGGGATGCGGCGCAGCAGGCGCCGATAGCGTGGGCCATACCCACCGGCATAGGGGAAGCGGCTCGTCAAGCGGGCCTCGCCTATACCGGCCGGTCATGGCTGGGTGCCCTTGAATCGCTTGAATCGCATCCCGACTTAGGCTGCAATGGAATCCATGCCGCAACGGCAGTCATTCCACCTTCCGGATCGACCCGCGCCCCATGGGCACTTCCATTAGTGTATCTGATGATCGGCACGCGGTCTTAACTTTTACCCCGCCTTGACCCTGGAGAGCCCCCGGTGAGCGAATTGATTACCCATATCAGCGACGACACCTTCGACCACGAAGTGCTGAATTCCGACACCCCAGTCCTGCTCGATTTCTGGGCGGAGTGGTGCGGTCCCTGCAAAGCCATCGCGCCGGCGCTGGATGAGCTGGCCAAGGACTACCAGGGCAAGCTGCGCATCGTGAAGCTGAACATCGACCACAACCAGAAGACCCCCCGCAACTTCGGCGTGCGCGGCATTCCCACCCTGATGGTGTTCAAGAACGGCAAGGTGGAAGCCACCCAGATCGGCGCCGTCAGCAAGGGGCAACTCAAGCAGATGATCGACAAGGCCATCTGATCGCTGCTGTGTGATCCGTCGCTGCAGCCACCCTTTACGGGGCTGCGCGACGGGTGATAGATTCTTTTCAGTTGGGGCTGTCCTGCCCTCTCGCGCATTCCGCGCAACGCTCGTCCTCCCTCCTGTCATCAACGGCGCCCCGTGAGGTTTGCCCGTGTCCGATATCGAAAGCAAAGATTCTTCCGACGCTATCCGCGCCGACTCCAAACCTGTGGGTGAAACCCCCACCCGCACCCGTTCGCCCCGCCGATCCAGCGCGGCTGCCAGCGAGGCCAGTCCTCCCGCACCGCGGCCGGCCGAAGCGCGGACCGAGTTCGTCGAGCGCCCGGCGCCTCCCGTCGAAACACGCTCCGAAGCACCGGCTCCCGGCCCGACCCAGGAAGCCCTGCGCTACGGCGGGCCTAGCGGCGAAGCGACCGAGGCCCGCGACAGCAACCAGGGCGGCAATGGAAACGTCGGCGGCCAGCCGCAGAACCCGCAGCACGGCAGCACTGATCGCCGCAATGATCGAAACGACCGCAATGACCGCAATCGCCGCCGCCGTCACGAGCGCGGCCCGCGTCCGCAAGGCCCGGGTGGCCCGCCGCGCAATCCGCACGGCCTGCCGGTGGATGACGAAAACGCCGACATCGGCAGCAACGACCGCGTCATCAATCTCACCGAACTGAAGCGCAAGAACCCGATTCAATTGCTGGAGTTCGCCGAATCGCTCGGCATCCAGGAAGGCGTCGCCCGCCAGCGCCGCCAGGACGTCATCTTCAACATCCTGAAGGCCCACGCCCGCTCCGGCGGCGGCATCTGGGCCGAAGGCGTGCTGGAAATCCTGCAGGACGGCTTCGGCTTCCTGCGTTCGGCCGACGAGTCCTACCTCGCCGGTCCCGACGACATCTACGTGTCGCCTTCGCAAATCCGCCGCTTCAACCTGCGCACCGGCGACTACATCACCGGCCGCGTCCGTCACCCGAAGGAAGGCGAGCGCTACTTCGCGCTCCTGAAGGTCGACGACATCAACGGCGATCCGCCGGAAGCGTCCAAAAACAAACTGCTGTTCGAGAACCTCACGCCGCTGTTCCCGCGCAAGGCGTTCCACCTGGAACGCGGCAACGGCTCGACCGAAGACATCACCGCGCGCATTCTCGACCTGGTCGCACCGATCGGCCGTGGCCAGCGCGGATTGATCGTGTCGCAACCGAAGTCCGGCAAGACGATGATGCTGCAGAACATCGCGCATGCCATCCAGTACAACCATCCGGACGTACACCTGATCATCCTCTTGGTCGACGAGCGTCCGGAAGAAGTCACCGAAATCGCCCGCACCGTACGCGCCGAAGTGATCAGCTCCACCTTCGACGAGCCGGCCGTGCGCCACGTGCAGGTCGCCGAAATGGTGATCGAGCGCGCCAAGCGCCTGGTCGAGCACAAGCGGGACGTGGTGATCCTGCTCGACTCCATCACCCGCCTGGCCCGCGCCTACAACACCGTGGTACCCAGCTCGGGCAAGGTGCTGACCGGCGGCGTGGACGCCAACGCGCTGCAGCGCCCGAAGCGCTTCTTCGGCGCCGCGCGCAACGTGGAAGAAGGCGGCTCGCTCACCATCATCGCCACCGCGCTGATCGACACCGGCAGCAAGATGGACGAGGTGATCTACGAAGAGTTCAAGGGCACCGGCAACATGGAAGTGCACCTGTCCCGCCGCATCTCCGAGAAGCGCGTGTATCCGGCCATCGACATCAACCGCTCCGGCACGCGCCGCGAGGATCTGCTGATCGAACCGGACCTGCTCGCCAAGATCTGGATCCTGCGCAAGCTGCTGCATCCCATGGATGAACTGGCGGCGATGGAATTCATGCTCGACAAGATGAAGAACACCAAGTCCAACGACGAGTTCTTCAATTCGATGAAGCGCTGAGAAGTCACACAAAAAAAGCCGCCGAAAGGCGGTTTTTTTTGCGGAGCCCAGGTCTATTCGCAGGCTGGAATGACGATCCCGCATCGCCGCAAACGGCAGCCGGGGTTGCCACCCAGTCCTACGCTTTCTTCAAGAAACAAACCTTCAGCACCAGATCCTTGATCTTGTCGGAGTGTCCTTCGATATGCTCCGCATCGCCATCGATAAGGCGGATGCCGCGAATCACCGTGCCTTGCTTCAACGGGATCGAAGCGCCCTTCACCTTCAGATCCTTGATCACGATGACACTGTCGCCGTTCTGCAGCACGTTGCCGTGCACGTCGCGCACCACTTGCCGGCTCTCTTCCTGGGCAACGGCGTGTTGCGGCCACTCATGCCCGCAGTCGGGACAGATGTAAACCTCGCCGTCGGGATAGGTGTGTTCCATGCCGCAGACGGGGCAAGCGGGAATGTCGGACATGGTTGTTATATCGCCATCAAAGGGCCGCGCAGTGTAGCGCGGCGCGAAGGCCGGCCCGCAGCCGTCGTATTGCATGACAGATCATGGTGGCGTTAACTGATACGATCTTGCGACTCCAGACACTTTCAGTCGTATGCGCATACTGCTCGTTGAAGACGATCCCCTGGTTTCCGACGCCATCGTGCGCGGCCTGGCCACCGCCGGTTATGTCGTGGACGCGGTCACCGACGCGGAATCCGTCCAGTCTCGCCTGGATACCACCCATTACGACCTCGCCATCGTGGACCTGGGCCTGCCCGGCGAGGACGGTTTCACCCTGGTGCGCCGCCTGCGCCGCGAGGGCAGTTCGTTGCCGCTGCTGATCGTCACGGCCCGCGACGGTCTGGATGATCGCGTCAACGCGCTGGACCTGGGCGCCGACGATTACCTGGTCAAACCCTTCGCGCTGCCGGAACTGGCAGCACGCTGCCGTGCGTTGATCCGCCGTGCCACCGCCGCCACCGCCAATGAAATGGTGGTGGGGCAGTTGCGTATCGATCTGGCCGGCCGCCGCGCGATGGACAACGGCGGCCGCGTGCTGGAGCTGACGCGGCGCGAATGGTCGATCCTGGAATGCCTGGCCCACCATAGCGGCCGCGTGGTGAGCAAGGAGCGCCTGATCCAGGCCATTGTCAGCTGGGATGAGGAAATCTCCGGCAACGCCATCGAAGTGCACGTATCGCGTCTGCGCGCAAAACTCGGCGAATCGGCGAGAGTGCGCGGCATTCGCGGCCTCGGCTACCGCCTCGACGACGCGTAGTCCTGATTGAGCGGCGCATGGCCACCGATTCAAAAGTCCGGCGTGCGCCGAGCATTCGCGGACGATTAGTCGTCTACCTGCTGCTGCCCCTCGTCTTGTTGCTGGTAGCCAGCATCTGGACCGATCACAAAACCTTCGTAACGCCGCTGTACGACGCCTTCGACCGCGCCCTTTCCCATACGGCGGTGGCGATTGCCGCCCACCTCGAACGCGGGGATGACGGTCAGCTTCATCTGGAAAAGCCGGAATTCGGTCCGCTACATCCTCCCTCGCCCGGCGCCGAATCGCCGCCACCGGATGTGCTCGGCGATCGTGACAAACCGCCGGAACGTTTCGTTGCCCGCAACCGACCGGCCGTCTGGCGCCGGCTGTTTCCGGGCGCACGCGACAGCTTTCTCTATCGCGTGAGCCTGCCCGACGGCCGCACCCTGGTCGGCGATGAAGGCTTGCCCATTGCCCAAGGCAACAGCGCCATCGGTGATTTCAGCTTCTCCGACGCCACCTACAGGAAGCTGGTCTTGCGCATCGCCAGCTACCGCACGCAAGTGGATGGTCAACCGGTGATCGTCAGCGTGGGCGAAACCGTGAACCGGCGCAGCCACGCCGTACGCCGGCTGGACACCGTGATCGGCCTTAGCGATGGCATCCAGTTGCTGCTCGTGCTTGGCCTCTGCCTGTTCGGCATCACCGTGGCCTTGCGTCCGATCAACCGCCTGCGCGAACGCATCACGCAGCGGCAACCGCAGTCGCTGCAACCCCTGCCGCTGGAACCCGTGCCGAGCGAAGTGCGCCCGCTGGTGCAGTCACTCAACACCCTGCTGGTCACCGTGCGCGACGCTGCGCAGGCGCAGCAGCATTTCCTTACCAACGCCGCGCACCAGTTGCGTACGCCGCTCACCGGCCTGAAAGCGCAACTGGAAGTGCTGGCGAGCGAAACACACGACGAAGCACAGCAGGGACGCATCGCACGCCTGCACGGCAGCGTGGATCGCCTGGCGCACACCGCCAGCCAGCTGCTTGCACTGGCGCGCGCCGAGCCCTCCACCCACAGCCCCGGCGACTTCACCACCGTGCAGCTGGAAGCACTGATCGGCACCGTCGCCGACGCCATGCTCGATCGCGCCATCGCCCGCGATATCGACCTGGGCGCCGAGTGCGTGCCGGCACACGTGCGCGGCGTGCACTGGCTGCTGCACGAACTGCTGATCAACCTGGTCGACAATGCCATCCGCCACACACCCGACGGTGGCCGCATCACGTTGCGTTGCGGCATGCACGACCGTGCGCCTTATCTGGAAGTGGAAGACAGCGGCCCCGGCATCCCCCCTGCCGAGCGCGAACGCGTGCGCGAGCGTTTCTACAGCACTGCCGGCAGAGAGGGACAAAGCAGCGGCCTGGGCCTGGCCATCGTCGAAGAGATCGCGCGCGGCCATCGGGCCCGGTTCGAGATCCTCGACGCACTCGAAGGGACGGGCGCGCGCATGCGGGTGGCGTTTCAACCGGAGATGGCGAAGGAATAGGCATTGAGCCAATGCCACGCGGGGTTTTACTGTGCCCGCGCTTCCGTTTTCACTGTGCCGGCTGTAGCTGTACTGTCAGGTACAATTTTTTTCACGAACCCCCTTTTCGCGACGACATCAAGCCTCCATAGTCGGGGGCTATCCCCGTGAGGCTTGCCCCGTGTCCATACCCAGTGCCGTCAAAAGCACCCCGATCTACGGCCGCCAGCAACTGATCGACTACCTGGCCGCCGGCGAGAAGCCGCGCGAGGCCTGGCGCATCGGTACCGAACACGAAAAGTTCGGTTTTCGCACCGATGACCTCAAGCCACCTGCGTTCGAAGGGGAGCGTGGCATCCGCGCCCTGCTGGAAGGTATTGCGACGCGCTATGGCTGGGACATCATCCGCGAAGGCGAAACGCCCGTAGCGCTCGTGCGCGACAAAGCCAACATCACCCTGGAACCGGCCGGGCAGCTGGAACTGTCCGGCGCACCGCTGGAAACCATCCACCAGACCTGTTGCGAAGTGAACAGCCACCTGGAGGAAGTGCGTTCGGTGGCCGACGGCATGGGGCTGGGTTTTCTCGGCATGGGCTTTCAGCCCAAGTGGCGCCGCGACGAAATGCCGTGGATGCCCAAGGGCCGCTACAAGATCATGCGCGAATACATGCCCAAGGTCGGCTCGCTCGGCCTGGACATGATGACGCGCACCTGCACCGTGCAGGTCAACCTGGATTTCGGAAACGAAGGCGACATGGTGCGCAAGTTCCGCACCAGCCTCGCGCTGCAGCCGATTGCCACCGCGCTGTTCGCCGATTCGCCGTTCACCGACGGCAAGCCGAACGGCTATCTCTCCTATCGCTCGCACGTGTGGACGGATACCGACGGCGACCGCACCGGCATGCTCGACTTTGTGTTCGAAGACGGCTTCGGCTACGAACGCTACGTCGATTACATGCTCGGCGTGCCGATGTATTTCAGCTATCAGGATGGACGTTACATCGACCTCGCCGGCAAGGACTTCAAGCGCTTCATGGCCGGCACGCTCGACGATCTGCCCGGCGTGCACGCCACCATGAAGGACTGGGGCGATCATCTCACCACGGCTTTCCCGGAAGTACGTCTGAAGCAATACCTGGAAATGCGCGGCGCCGATGGCGGTCCGTGGAATCGCCTGTGCGCCCTGCCCGCCTTCTGGGTCGGCCTGCTCTACGACGACGAAGCGCTGAATGCGGCATGGGATCTGGTCAAGCACTTCTCGCGCGAAGAGCGCCACGCACTGCGTGACGGCGTGCCCAAGCATGCGCTCAAGCTGCCCTTCCGCGGCGGCACCGTGCGCGATCTCGCCCGCGAAGCCCTGCAGGTTGCCGCACACGGTTTGAAGCGCCGCAATCGGCTCAATCGCAACGGCGCCGACGAAAGCATCTTCCTCGAACCGCTGATCGAGATCGTCGACGCTGACCAGACACCTGCCGAACGCAAGCTCGATCTGTTCCACGGCCAATGGCATGGCCGCGTCGATCCCGTCTTCCGGGAATTCGCATATTGATCCAGGCACCGGTTGGGCATGCATCTTTTCTGGCGGGGTTATTGCTCGGCGCTTCGTTGATCATCGCCATCGGCGCACAGAACGCCTTCGTATTGCGCCAGGGCTTGCTGCAATCGCATCGCTTTCCGGTAGCGCTGTTCTGCGCGCTTTCCGATGCGGTGCTGATCGCGGCCGGCGTGGGGGGATTGGGCGCGGCCGTGGGGCAGCACCCGCGCGTGCTGATGGTGGTGGCGTGCGTCGGTGCGCTGGTGCTGGCGTGGTATGGCATCGAGGCCATGCGGCGCGCCTTCCATCCGGAAGGGCTGAGCGCCGATACTCATGATGATGCAGGCAGCGTGTGGAAGGTGCTTGCCACCTGCGCGGGCTTTACCTGGCTCAACCCTCACGTCTATCTCGATACGGTGCTGCTGATCGGCAGCCTGGCCGCGCCGTGGCCGGCGACGTGGCCGCGTGCGTTGTTTGGCGTAGGGGCCGCAACGGCATCGTTCATCTGGTTCTTCGGCCTTGCCTACGGTGCACGCTTGCTGGAGCCGCTGTTCCGCAAGCCGCTGGCGTGGCGCGTGCTGGACGTGCTGATTGCTTTGGTGATGTGGGGCATCGCGGGCAAGCTGCTGCTCTCTTTCCTTGCGCACTGATCCGCACGCTCCCTCTGTGCCGTCATTCCCGCGAAAGCGGAGGCGCTTTCGCGGGAATGACGGCCACGGAGTTGCGTGAGCGTTCAATCGTACGTGCGAATCCGCAACCAACGCGCGATCAACGTATCCAGGCTGATCTTCCCCGGCCCGGCAATCAGGAACCAGAAAAAGATCGTGATGTAGAGCACTTCATCGGCTTCGACATAGTCATCCAAGCCCATCAAGCGGCTCGATACCACCAGGGCCAGCGCCACGATCATGTTGATGATCATAGGAATGCTGACCAGGCGCGTAAACAGCCCGAGCATCAGCAGCAGGCCGCCCAGCAATTCCGTCCATGCCGACAACGCAGCATTGAATGCCGGGTGAGGAATGCCCCAGCCGATAAAGCGCTGCGTGAAGCCATCCAGGTTCTGCACCTTGCCGATACCGGTCTCCAGCCAGAAGTAGCCGAACACCAGCCGTATCACCAACGGCCCCAGCCAGCGCCCTGCATGCAGGATGCCAAGTAAACGCGAAGCGGTCGTCGCCACGAGATGACGCATTACCTATATTCCCCTCGGTGAAGTAGGCGCATGATGCGCGGGCTCGCCCACGCCCACTATGTCCGCACGTCCAGACTTTCTTGCCTGGCATCCGCCGGACGAACGGGCATAAATGCGGGATGCACGGGCGCAGCAACCGATGGACCGGAGCAGCACAATGTTCCTGTCCGAATCCGCACTCATGCCACGGACAAGCTTTCTGTGCCGCCCTGCGGCGACCCACAACTTCTTGGAGCCAGAGATATGAACATCAAGACAGTCAATGCCAGCGCCATGGCGGTGATGGTGGCCGGCCTGTTCGCCGCCGCGGCGGTTTCCGCTGCCCCCGTCGGCGGACACGCCGGTGACCAAGCCATGGTCAAGTGCGTCAATTCCAGCTCCTGCAAAGGCCAGGGCGCCTGCAAGCAGGCCACCAACTCCTGCAAGGGCCAGAACAGCTGCAAGGGCCAGGGCTTCACCATGCAGAAGACGCAGGCCGATTGCGACGCCGCACAGGCCGCCGTGAAGAAGTAATGCACTGCGGGATGCACGCCCTGCCGCGTGCATCCCGCCTTTGATGGGAATGCCTCGCCATGGTCATGCATGCCATTGAGCGCACCGGTGCCCTGCCCTGCCTGGGATACGGACTGGGCTTGCGCGTGGAGCATTACGAAGCCTTGCTAGCACAGCCTTCCCGCATTGAATGGCTGGAGATCGTTTCGGAAAACTACATGGTGCACGGCGGCTTGCCGCTGGTATGGTTGGAACGTTTCCGCGAACGTTTTCCGCTGGTGATGCACGGCGTGTCGATGTCGATCGGCAGCACCGATCCGCTCGACGATGATTACCTGGCGCGGCTGGCTGCATTGGCCGAGCGCATCGAACCGGCGTGGGTGTCCGATCACCTGTGCTGGACTGGCGTGCAAGGCGTAAACCTGCATGATCTGATGCCGCTGCCATACACCGAGGAAGCGCTCGATCATGTCGTCGCACGCGTCAAACAGGTGCAGGATCGCCTCAAGCGCCGCATTCTGCTCGAGAACGTTTCCAGCTATGTCAGCTTCGGTGCGTCGCAAATGACCGAGTGGGAGTTTCTGGCCGAAGTCGCCGAACGCGCCGACTGCCTGATCCTGCTGGACATCAACAATGTCCACGTCAGCGCGATGAACCATGGTTTCTCCGCGCTGGATTATCTGCGCGGCATTCCCGTATCGCGCGTGCAGCAGTTCCATCTTGCCGGTTACGAACAAGGCGAACGGTTGATCATCGACACGCACGACGCGCCGGTTTCCAATGCGGTGTGGGATCTTTACACCCACGCCGTACGCCGCTTCGGTCGCGTATCGACGATGATCGAGCGCGACGATCATTTCCCGCCGCTATCGGAGTTGATGGCGGAACTGGAGCACGCGCGCGTATTGGCCGCGCCATTGCTGCGAGATGCAGCATGACCTCACTGCAAGCCATGCAGCAACAGATGCTGCAGGCCGTATTGGCGGAACACACGCAGATACCGTCGATCATTTGCGACCATGGCGCCGCCGATGCGCGCAGCCGCCTGGACGTTTACCGGCATGGTTACCGCGTGCGCCTGCGCGATGCACTGCAAGCCGAGTTCACCGGCTTGCGCAGCATGGCCGGCCGGCGCTTCGACACCATGCTGGACAAGTACATCAGTGCGCACCCTTCCGAGCACTACAACATCCGCTGGTACGGTGCCGGACTTGCCGCGTTTCTCGATTACGCCTATCCATGGCGCGACCAGCCGCAGTTGGCGGACATGGCACGGCTGGATTGGGCGATTTCCGTCGCCTTCGACGCCGCCAACGAAACCAGCGCAAGCATGGCCGATCTTTCGGCCGTGCCAGTCGACGCATGGCCGGTATTGCGACTTTCCCTGCTGCAAAACCTGCACGTACTGGACGGCGGCTGCAATGCCGAAGCATTCCGCCGCGCCGCGGACCATGGCAAACCACGCCCCCGCTTGCGCCGCTTCGTCCCGGCACGGCAGATCCTGGTGTGGCGCAAGGACACCACGGTCCACTATCGCCGCCTGGATGACGACGAATGGCAGGTGCTGAGCGCGGCCATGCGCGGAGAAACCTTCACCGCCCTCTGTGCATGCTTGAGCGGCTACCACGGCGAAGCCGCCGCCATGCCGCGCATGGTGGCCATGCTGCAAGGCTGGCTGGCGGCCGGCCTGATTCGCGGCTGGACGCTCGCTCCGGCGGCATAAGGTTTCGATACCGACGTAACCGGCCCGGGCTTCCGGCGAATACCTGACAAAGCGCCATGTCAGGGAAGTGAAGTCCATGCACGTCGATGCTTACGCCGAACTGATCGGAACGCCGCGCCCGCCCTCGGTCGCACCGGCCCTGGAAGCCTTGCTCAACCAGTCGATGTTGCGCGTGGAGATCGTGGCCGAACCCAGGTTTTGCGGTTCGTGGTTCGCCGATGCCACCTGCAACGGCAACGGCTTGTTCCATCTGGTGAATACCGGCGAATGCCTGATCGAGAGCGAAGCCCTCGAGCAAGCATGGCACCTGCAAGCCGGGGACCTGGTGGTATTTCCGCATGGCGACCCGCATCGCTTGCGCGCGCGCGACATCACCACCGACATCACCACCAGCCTGATTTGCGGCGAACTTCGCTATGCCAGCCACACCCGGCATCCGCTCAGCCACGCCTTGCCCGCCTGCTTCGTGGTACGCGACGCACAAGCCGATACCCTGTTCAGGCAGCTATCGGCCATGATGGTCGAGATCGCGAAAACCGAGGTACCCGGCCGCAAAGTGCTGCTGAACAAACTCGCCGACACCTTGTTCACCCTCGCCGTGTGCGATTACGCCCACCGCCATGCCGACCAGCAAGGCCTGTTCGCCGCCCTGGCCGACAATCGCATCTGCAAGGTGCTGCAGGCCGTGCACGAGGAACCCGGGCATCCGTGGACCATGCAGAACATGGCGGCGCTGGCCTGCATGTCGCGCTCCGCCTTCGCCGAACGCTTCGCGCAATTGATGAACGTGCCGCCCATGCAGTACGTCACCCAGTGGCGCGTCAATGTGGCGGAACGCCTGCTGCACGATCCGGACCTGTCCGTCGCCTCGATTGCCGAGCGCCTGGGCTACAGCAGCGAGGCGGCATTCCGGCGCCTTTTCAAACGCGTCAGCGGCATCTGCCCAGGCCATATCCGCGCCGGCAGCCGTCATGCCCGCGGGTTGCGCGGGCAACCGGACGAACCTCGCCAGGGCGTCCGGTAAACCGCCGCAGCATCTTTCGCTTCGCCGCTGCTCGTCCCCCTCCTGAAACGTGGCATCATTTCCCGAAGCGCCTGGCTGAAGCGCGCTAGGTTTGCATTTCCCGCTGCGATTATTGAACGATCGGGTTTGTCTATCGGCGGGCCTTTCCATGGCGTGGCACTGAAGGAGATCGGCTGAATGGCATCGTTTCGAAGCAGCAGGGATGGCGCGACCAGAACCGCCCCTCCCGCGCTGGCGCGGCGCATTCGCAGCGGCGCCGGCCCCATGGCGGCGCGCAACCTGCATGGGCACGTCGTGCAAGTGCTGGGGCAGCGCATCGTCAGCGGCGCCATCAAGCAAGGCGAGGTACTGCCGCCGGAAGCCACCATGGCCGAAGAGATGGACGTCAGCCGCACCTCGTTGCGCGAGGCGATGAAGGTGCTGTCCGCCAAAGGCCTGGTCGAAGCACGCCCCAAGGTCGGCACCCGCGTACGCGATGCGCGCTTCTGGAATCAGCTGGATGCCGACGTACTGGCCTGGCGCTGCGCCTCCATGCCCACCTCGGATTTCGTGCAGAAGCTATCGGAGATGCGCGAGATCATCGAACCGGCTGCCGCGGCCAGCGCCGCCCGCCATCGCTCGGTGACGCAATTGAAGCGCATGCAGCAGGCATTCGATGCGATGGAGGCGTCGCACGATCCGGAGTCCTGGACCACCGCGGATATCGATTTCCACGAAGCGATTCTCGCCGCGACCGGCAACGAGTTGCTGGTCTCGCTATTTTCGGTAATCGAGACAGCCCTCAGCAGCTACTTCACCATGTCGGCACTGAGCGCCGTGAACTTCAAATATTCGCTGCCGCAACATCGCATGGTACTGCAGGCCATTCGCGACAAGGACGCCGACGCGGCGCACAAGGCGATGGTCAAGGTGATTTCGGATACGAAGGAAACCCTGAGCAACAAGCGACGGAAAGCTTGAATTGCGTCCGCACTCGCGGCATTCGGCAACACGCTAAAGCACAAGCACCCCCTAACCCGCTCGCGATGATCTGCTCCATCCCCTGCGATAGTAGGGGAGGGTCGGGTGATGCGAGCGAAGCTCGCGTCCGGCAGCGCCGGATTGTCACGGCATCGGATCAAACTCAATGTAGTCCAGATCGTAAGCATGCTCAGCACCATTCACGACAATGGTGTTGTCCCCATCTTTCAGATTGACGCGCACATCCATCAGCGTCCAACCACTATCACCGTCCGCCTTGCTACTGCCAACAGCAACGGAAATACCATTGACGCCGATCCGCGGTGTAGCCGCAAAACCCAAGTCCTCATAGCGCAACCGCAATACGTGCGCACCGCCGCGATCACGATGGATATCGAACTGCAGCTTGCCGTAAGGCGCTGAAGCAATGCGTGCCATTCGCCGATTCGAGGCATGCGGATTGCCGATCACCACCGCACTCGTGCGCGCGGCGTCTTCCGCTTCATAACGATTGAAGTTGAGCGGTGCATCCGCATACAGCATCACGTTGTAGGCCGCCTTCCGGCCCTGCTCCAGCCTGGGCGATGACGAGGAGGAGATGTGCAGGAAGCTGCCATCCTTCTGCAGCAGCAAGACTTGCGTCCAACCCGCATGGATGTTGCCGGTGATCTTCTGCACCGGCGCCGGCACTTCCCACCATGGCCCTTTGCCGCCGTTGTTGTTCCAGTAGAAGCTGCGCCCTGCTGCATCGCCGTTGCCACCGGCACGTTCCGCCGATACCACGATCACGCCCTGCGCGCCGCCCACCGGAAACCAGCTCACCACCGGACACGCGGCAGGCCATGCGCCGCCTGCGGTTTCCACCGGCGCGCCGCGATCGGCCGGGTCGCCAAAATGCAGGCCATCCGTGCTGAATTTGAGATGGACCTTGCCGTTCTCGGGACCGTCGATGTCTTCGAAGTTCAGCACATAGCGGTGATCAGGCAGACGCGCCACCACCGCCATGCCGGGACGTTCCACGCCGCCTGGCATGCCTACGTCCATTACCTCCTCGCCCCACGTTTTGCCGCCATCGATGGAGAGCTTGTGTGCGAGGATCTGGTTGAAGCCCTGGCCCTTGTGCTGCTCGCTCGAGTAGTAAGCAACCATCCGGCCATCGTCGAGGATATGGATGTTCGGCTCCCACACACCGTGGTTGTCCTTGTCCTCCGGATGGCCGCCACCACGCACGATGGAACTGCGGTAGTGCCAGGTCTTGCCTTGGTCGGTGGAGGTGTAGAGCTGCAGATCTTCTTCGACCACGTGGCCCTTGGCATCATTGCGAGTGGCATTGGCGGCCAGCAGCAAGGTGCCGTGTTTCAGATCGCCACTGTCTTGCCGCATTTGCGAAATATTCGGTTGCCAGCGCAATTGCCACGCTGCGTTGCCAGCATGCTCCTGGTCCACGACGTTCTGCATGAAATGCCAGGTCTTGCCGCTGTCGTTGCTGACGTAGAGGGGAATACCGGCCATGCCGTTCTGCTCGAACACCAGCAGCAGGCGCCCATTCGCATCGCCTGGTTGCGACAAACGCACCACCGATGCATAGCCCGTACCTTCAGCAAGGAATTGACCGCTTGCGGTATCGGGCGCCTGATCCTGCGCCTGCCCGGCTGATATGCCAGCCACGGCAAAAAGAACACCGGCAAGATGACATGTCGTTCGATGCATGACGACTCCTCGAAGACAAGCGGCGGCCGCACGCATGCGACCGCCAGGAATAAAAAGAAGGAGCACCACGAGGATGCTCCCGAGGGGGAAGGGGAGGATGCGCTGATCGATTCTGCGCAGCTGTCACTGGCCCGACGGGTAATGTCCAGAAAGCCCGCAGGCTGCGCCATACGGCTTGAACAGACGGCCAGTCTGCCCTGCGCCGTCCGACACACCCTGCGGGCTTTCTGAACATCATGCCAGCTACTCAGAATCAATCAGCTCATCCTTAAAGCTTGAAACGGAACCCAAGGTTCAACGTGCGATCCTGGTAGCGGATATCGCGCGGCCGCGACGTACCGTCGCCCCAGTACTGGTGCAGATTCGCACCCAGCAGATTGGTCATGCCCAGCACCACCGTGCTGTGATCGTTGAGGTTGTAGGCGACGGACAGATCCACCTGGTTCGCCGGCGCGATTTCATCGTTCACGCTGGCCACGTTGGCGGCATTGAAACCATCGATGAAGCGGCTGCGATAGTTGTAGGCAAGACGGAACGACCAGCCGTACTTCTCATACATCAGCACGGCGTTGCCGTTGTGCTTGGACACGTTCTGCAACGGCGTGGTAACCATCGGACCACCCAGATACTGCGGTGATTTGGTCGATCCGTTGATGTAGGTGTAGTTGACCTGTACGCCCAGCCCGTTCCATGCGCCCGGCAGGAAATCGAAGAACTGCTGATAGGCCAACTCCACGCCGTCCAGGAAACCATTGCCGGCGCTTTCCGGACTGCTGATCTGGTATGGCTGTCCGCCGATCACCTCGTCCGTCACGTAGCTCTGCACGTAGCCCTTGATGGAGCGATAGAACGCACCCGCACTGGCATAGCTGCCCGGCGCGAAATACCACTCCAGCGACATGTCGTAGTTGTTGGACTTGATCGGCGTGAGATAGGCGTTGCCGCTGCTGCCATTGCCGGCGCGGTTGATGGTGCCGGGATTGAGCGACATCGACGGATTGAGATCGCCGAAGTTCGGGTAAGTCACCGTCTTCGCCGCCACAAAACGCGCCTGCAAGGCATCCGTGATGTGCAGCACGGCGCTCAGGTTTGGCAGATACACCGGCGCACTGGTCGACAAGGCCAGCGGCGAGTAGACGTTGGTCGCGCTGTTGTACGAAAACGCATTGAGATTGCGGTTGATGTCTTCGATGCGCACGCCGAGCAGGCCATCCAGCGGCAGGCCGAACAAGGTGGTGGCATAGGCTGTCTGCAGATAGCCGGCGAAGTCCTTCTCGTCGATGTTGTAGAACCGGCCCGGATCGGTCGGCTGCAATCCCTGATTGGTGCTGTACAGCGCGCGAATGGCATTCGCATTGCCGTTCAGATAGTTGTAGCAACCGCTCAGCCAGCCGCCCGGCAGCGCCGACGAACTGGGCATGGCGCAGAAGTAATTGGCAGGGAAACGCGCCAGCACCTGGTTGGCCGGATTGGGATCAAGCGCGATCGCACCGGTGCCGCCCGGCGGCGGTATCGATACCTGCACGCTGCCTTGGTAATTCGCGCGGTGATCGTCGGCGCGTACGCCAAACTGCAGGTTCTGGAAAAAGCCCGAATCGAAGGTATACACACCATCGGCGCGCCAGGAGAGTTCCTTGCCGCGTTGCACCGACCAGTTCTGGAACAGGCCATTCAAGTAGTAATTGGACGCATCGTTTTGCGGACTGCCCAGCAGCGACCAGTTCTGTCGATTGCCTGCAGTACCGTTCCATACCGTGGTGATCGGCCCCTTCAGGAACGTATCGACGATAAAGGTGTTATCCATGAACGAGCTGAGCGTCGACGACAATTCGGTCGACAAGCTCAATACGTCGTTGTGCCATTTGGCACCGATCGCGTTTTGAATGTCGTGACCGTGCTGTGCGTGCGCCTGCGTGCTGGTCGCCGCATAGCTGTTGCCGCTCCAGGTCGCGCTGGTGGCGTCGCAGATGGTCTGCCCGTAGTACTGGCCGGCAAGCTGATCCGGATAGCAATGGTTGCCGACGGTGTACGAGCTTGGTGTCACCACACCGGTCGGGAAGGTGAAGAAGAACGGCTGGCTGTAGCTGTCGTGATCCCAGTCGTACAGGCCTTCGGCGTAGATTTCGGTGTGATCGTTGGGCGCCCACTGCACCGCATAGTTCAACTCAGGACGGCGACGGTAGCCGATGTTGTAGTCGGCACCGAAACCGTTGGGCACTTCCACCAGCGTGCCTGACGGACTGCGCAGCGCATTGCCGGATGAATCGGTCAGCAGGCGCGGAAAATCGCCCCACACCGCTTTGTAGTCATAGTGCTGGGTGATGATGCTTGCGTTGAGGAGTGCGCCGAATTCGCCCGCATCCGTTTTCCAGCGATCGCTGACCAGGAAGCTGCCGGTGCCATCGGTGCGACCGGCATTGGCGCTGTTGATGCCGGTCACTGTGCTGGCCACTTCCAGCCCTTTGAAATCGAACGGGCGAAACAGCTGCATGTCCACCAGGCCGGCAATGCCGCCTGCGGGCAGGCTGGCATCGCTGGTCTTGTATACCTGCACCGATTTCACCGCCGTCGCCGGCAGATTCTGGAAAGCGTACGAGCGGCCAACACCGCTGACGATCTCCCGGCCGTTCAAGGTGGTCACCACGTTGGGCAGGCCACGCACCACCACGCTACTGGTTTCGCCCTGAAACCCCTGGGCCACCTGTACGCCAGTGATACGTTGCAGCGCATCGGCCACGCTGTTGTCCGGCATCTTGCCGATGTCTTCCGACACGATCGAGTCGACGATGTTCTCCGAATCCTGCTTGACCTCCGCCGCGGAACCAAGGCTCGAACGCAGCGGCGTGACCACCACGGTGGAAAGCGTGGCTGCGACGTTCTGGTCTTTTTTCTTCTGGTCCTTGCTGTTCTTGGCATTGCCCGGCGAGGAGGTGTCGCCGGTCTGCACAACGCTGGTGCCGCTTGCCGGCTGCGCCGTGGTGGTGTCTGCGTGTGCGGTGGCCAGCGACGAGGCAATCGCGACCGCCAGCAGGCTCATGGTGAAGGTGATGGTGTTACTCCGCTTCATGGTCTTTCCCCTTTCGGCTTTGGGTGGCCGCCTTGCACGGCAGCGTTCCCTTGGTATCGAAATATTGGTTTAAGCAGTTAAATTCGCCATTAGTACTACTATATGGTCAGATAGTTCAGGCCGCACAAAAGGCCGCCGCCATGGCGGCCCTCGCAGTAAAAAGTTCAGTGCGCCGCGTTCACGGCACGCGGGTCTGCGGTGACGGGCAGCATCGCCGCGTCGGCGGGCACGACGCCTTTGGGCGTTGCGCTCAGCGCACGGAAGATTGCTGCTTCACGCTCGCGATAAGGCGTGCCATCCGGATTGAGCAGATCGTGGAACCAGATCACCGGCGGTTGCAGCGTGTATGGCTTCTGCCAGGAATCCCACGGAAAAATCGTCTGCGTTTTGCCGGAGACGAAGCCCCAGTTGACCATGCCGACGTCAAGCTTCTTGCCTACCGGCAGCACCCCGTCGACGGTGGAGCCCGCACTGCGCGCCATGTATTCCGTGCAGATCATCGGACGTCCATATGCATGCAACTGCTGCACGCGGCGCAGGAACTCTTCCGGAAAGCCATAGTTGTGAAACGTGAGGATGTCCGACTGGGTGAGCTGCGTCTGCTCGATCGCATTGAGCGCGTGCAGCTTCGACCAATCGTCGTCGTGCCACACGCCGCTGGTCAGCGGTTGCAGTGGATGCTGGCTGCGCGCCCAATCAAACACCTGCGGCAGCAGTTGGGCCACGCGTTGGAATTTGTCCTTGGGTTCCTCGGCTGCATAATTGCCGCCGCCGTCGTTGTCCGGTTCGTTCCAGACGTCCCAGGCCAGGATGCGATCATCCTTGGCAAAACTGCCGACAATATCCTTCACGTAGGCTTCGAGCTGTGGATACTGCGACGGATCGTCCAGCACCTTGGTACCAGGCGCCTGCACCCAGCCGGAGTTGTGCACGCCGGGAATCGGCGGATGTTGCGGGCCCAGCACCGGATCGGGATCCCAGCACGAATCGAACAGCACGAAGATCGGCTTGATGTGATGCTTCGCGGCGATTGCTAGGAAAGTGTCGATGCGTTTCTTGAAACCTTCGCGATCCTGGTCCCACAAGAGGTTGTGCAGGAACACACGCATCGTGTTCATGCCCAGGCCTTGCGCCCAGCCAAGTTCCTGGTCGATGCGCGTGGGATCGAACGTGGCGGACTGCCACATTTCCAGTTCGTTGATCGCGTTGGAAGGAATGTAGTTGCTGCCTACCGGCCACGGCTGCCTTGCGTACCAGGCCTTGGCCTGCGCAGCCGTCCAACGCTCCGCATCCGCGGCATGCGCCACGGAAACACCAAGCAGCAGCGCCAGAGCGAGGCACCCTGCCCATCGTGTGCTCTTCATTGTCACATCCACCCTTGAATCTTTTTTATCCCTCCCCCGCGTACGGGGTGGGTGTTTATAGGTACTGCGGTAGTGCGGCGCTCCTGCGCGGTATGGCTTCCTTTGTGACGGACCGGTCAGGGTTGCTTCGCGGCCTGATCGATGCCGAAACGGTAAACAATGATGTTCCTGTAGATTTCACCCGGCGCCAGCCGGGCCGATCCGAAGTCCGGATGATTCGGCGTATCCGGAAACAGCTGCGGTTCCAGCACGAACGCATCGCCCTGGCGATAAATGTGATGGTCTTTGCCGACCGTGGTGCCATCCAGGAAATTGCCCGAATAGAACTGCAGGCCCGGCTTGCTCGACCACAGCGTCATCACGCGGCCGGAGTGCGGGTCTTCCACGCGCGCCACCACGCGCGGCTCGGTTTCCTTGCGGCTGATCACCCAGTTCATGTCATAGCCCTTGCCGAACAGCAGCTGCTGCGACCGGCCGTCGCGAATGTCGCGGCCGATCGGCTTGGCAACGCGGAAGTCGTAGGGCGTGCCGGCAACGGGCGCGATCTCCCCGGTCGGAATCGACGCCGCATCGCTCA
Source organism: Dyella sp. (assembly GCF_036746095.1). Classification (NCBI taxonomy): domain Bacteria; kingdom Pseudomonadati; phylum Pseudomonadota; class Gammaproteobacteria; order Lysobacterales; family Rhodanobacteraceae; genus Dyella; species Dyella sp. The sequence continues at coordinate 32,328 of NZ_DAIOEU010000004.1, read as the reverse complement.
CCGGTGTGATGTCGTTGCCGGGAATCATCAGGGTCTGATCCATTACCGAACCAGAACCTTCACCACCGAGATTCCAATACGTGTGATTGGAAAGATTGACGATAGTCGGCTTGTCCGTGGTGGCGGCGTAGGCGATCTTGAGCTGGTTTTCATCGCTCAAGGCGTAGGTCGCCTTCACCGTCAGCGTGCCCGGATAACCCTGGTCACCATCGGGGCTGACGTATTCCATCGTCACACTGGGCGTGGAGCCCGACTTTACGTCGAGCACTTTCCACACCTGCATGTCGAAGCCTTTGGTGCCGCCGTGCAGGGAATTGGCGCCGTCATTCAAAGTGAGGCTATACGCCTTGCCATCCAGCGTGAATTTGCCGTGGGCGATGCGATTGGCAAAGCGACCGACAGTCGCGCCGAGATACTGGCGTCGGTCGAGATAGCCTTGCAGGGTGTCGTAGCCGAGCACGACGTCGGCAAGCTTGCCGTTGCGGTCCGGCACCCGTAGCGATTGCAGCGACGCGCCATAGCTCATGATGCGTGCCTGCATGCCATGGCTATTGGTAAGCGTCACGATCTCCACGTCCTGCCCATCCGCCGTATGTCCGAAGGATGCGCGGGTGGCCGTGCCGGCCGTCGCTGGGAGCGGCAGCAACAGGGTTGCCGTAAGGATGGAACCGAGCAGTACTACAGATTTCAAGCAAATCCCCTTACGAAATCTATGAAAGCAGGCGCTCACATGCCCTGTCGCTTCTGAGCATATTGTATGATTATATAGACGCATGGCCGTGTGGGCTTTACGCGCTGCAGCATGGTCATCGAACAAGCAGAACTGGGGCATCATCGTGGCGGTTCGCATAAGTGGAGGTTGCGGCTGACGGTGTTGAAAAGATGGGTGTTATACGCCAATGACGTGACAAGCAACGCTTTCCTTGCACGTTGCGCCAATGCCCGTCCACCATCAACGCCAAACGCGAGCTCTTTCGCAATGCAACACGATCAGGCCTTTTCCATCACCGTAACCGAGCAACGATGAGAGTCACCCACGCCCGCAATCTGCATGGTCATGTCATCCACGAACTGGGGGTGCGGATCGTCAGCGGTCAGCTTCGGCCGGGCGAGATACTGCCGCGCGAAGAAACCCTGGCCGAACAGATGATGGTGAGCCGCACGGCGTTGCGCGAGGCCATGCGCGTGCTGTCCGCCAAGGGCCTGGTCGAGGCGCGGCCGAAAGTCGGCACGCGCGTGCGCGACGAACGTTACTGGCAGCAACTGGATGCCGACGTGCTGGCCTGGCGTTGCGCGTCGATGCCGCCGGCTGACTTCGTGGAGAAGCTGGTGCAGATGCGCGAAATCTTCGAACCCGCTGCAGCTGCCCTGGCCGCACGCCGGTGCGATGCCGCACAGCTGAAGCAGATCGAGCTGGCCTATCTGGCCATGGAAGCGTCGCGCAATAGTGATGAGTGGGCCGTGGCGGATCTGCAATTCCATGAGGCGGTCCTGATCGCCACCAGCAACGAATTGATGAGCTCCCTGTTCTCCGTCGTGGAAACCGCCTTGGGTTCCTTCTTCGTACAGTCCGCGCGCAAGAGCGGCAATTTCAAATACTCCCTGCCCTATCACCGCCAGGTGTTCGACGCCATCCGTCGAAAGCAGCCCGAGGTGGCGCGCCGCGCCATGCAGCAGATGATCGTGGATGCACGCGCCAACATGACCGGCAAGCGCCGCACGAGGAAATCCGCATGAGCACTGCCGCGCGATTGATCGGGCTGGATTGGGGCACCAGCAGCATGCGTGCCTATCTTTATGATGCCGACGGCAAGGTCGTGGCGACACGCCACCAGCCATGGGGCATCCGCAACCTGCCAGAGGGCGGATTCGCTGGCGCCTTGCGTGCCATCACCGCCGATTGGCCGGCTTGCGTGGCGGTCGCCGCCGGCATGGTCGGCAGCCGCCAGGGCTGGCGTGAGGTGCCCTACGTCGCATTGCCCGCCGATGCAGCGAGCATCGCGCACGGCATGCTGCGCGTGGACGATTGCAGCAGTCATGCACTGTGGATTGCGCCGGGCTTGCAGCGGCATCAGCCTGCCGACGTGATGCGTGGCGAGGAAACGCAGATCATCGGTGCGCTGGCGCAGCAGCCGCTCTATCAGGCGAACTCCCGCTTCGTGCTGCCTGGCACGCATAGTAAATGGGCAAGCGTGGTCGATGGACGCATCGTGGCATTCGACACGGTGATGACCGGCGAGATGTATGCATTGCTGATCAAGCACTCCATCCTTGGCGCCGGCCTTCCTGGCGAGCCAGCGCAGCCGTTTGCCCACGATGCGTTCAGTCGCGGCGTGCTTACCGCCAAGGAGAGCGGCGCCGAAGGTGTTTTCAGCCGTCTCTTCTCGACGCGCGCCCTGATGCTCGCCGGCGAGCTGGCGGCGGCGCACGTGCCCGATTTCCTGTCCGGCCTGCTGATCGGCGAGGAATTCCGCATCGCACGTTCGCGTGACGACGACGGCATCTCCCCCCTGTGCCTGATCGGCGAAGCGTCGTTATGCCAGCGCTATACCTTGGCGGCGCGGTCATTCGGCTATGCCGCACCGACCGTCATCGATGACGCAGCCGTTCAAGGGCTGTGGCAGCTGGCATCTGCTGCCGGCTTGCTGGCCAAAGCCAGGCTTCATTCTTTTTCCGGAGCAACAACACCATGATTCGCGCGTGGCTCGATTCTCTTCCCCTGGTGGCGATTCTTCGCGGCATTCGGCCTGACGAAGCGCTCGCCGTTGGCAACGCACTCGTCGACGCTGGCTTTCGCGTGATCGAGGTGCCGATGAATTCGCCGCAGCCGCTGGAGAGCATTCGCCTGATGTCCGAAGCACTCGGCCAGCGTTGCCTGATCGGTGCCGGCACCGTGCTGCAACCCGAACAGGTCACGGAAGTCGCGGCAGCAGGAGGCAAGCTGATCGTGATGCCGCACGCCGATACGCGCGTGATCAGCGCAGCCAAGCGCGCCGGCCTGTATTGCGTGCCCGGCGTCGCCACGCCGACCGAAGCCTTTGGCGCCATCCAGGCCGGTGCCGACGCGATCAAGCTGTTTCCCGCCGAGCTGCTCACGCCACCGGTGCTCAAGGCATGGCGCGCAGTGATGCCGCGCGATCTGCCGATGCTGCCGGTTGGCGGCATCACGCCGGAAAACATGGCTCCTTATATCGCCGCAGGCGCCAACGGCTTCGGCCTCGGCTCCGCGCTCTACGCACCCGGCCGCGATGCGAACGACGTCGGTCGTCGCGCCCACGCCTTCGCTCAAGCCTGGATAACAAGTTCTCAAGGAACCCGCGCATGAAGATCACCCGTCTCACCACCTTCCTCGTTCCACCGCGTTGGCTGTTCGTACGCATCGATACGGATGAAGGCATCAGCGGCTGGGGCGAACCGGTCGTGGAAGGCCGCGCGCACACGGTTGCGGCGGCGGTCGAGGAACTTTCCGACTACCTCGTTGGCAAAGACCCGCGCCATATCGAAGATCATTGGAACGTGATGTATCGCGGCGGCTTCTATCGCGGCGGCCCGATCCTGATGAGCGCCATCGCCGGCATCGATCAGGCGCTGTGGGATATCAAGGGCAAGCATCTGGGCGTCCCCGTGCATGCCTTGTTCGGCGGCCCGGTGCGCGATCGCATCCGCGTGTATTCGTGGATCGGCGGCGATCGCCCGTCGGATACCGCCAGGGCGGCGAAGGAAGCGGTAGCGCGCGGATTCACCGCGGTGAAGATGAACGCGACCGAGGAAATGCACTTCGTCGACACGCATGAAAAAGTGCAGCGCGTACTGGAAAACGTGCAGGCCGTGCGCGACGCGGTAGGCCCCGATATCGGCCTTGGCCTGGATTTCCATGGCCGCGTGCACAAGCCGATGGCCAAGGTGCTGATGCGCGAACTGGTGCCGTTCAAGTTGATGTTCATCGAGGAGCCGGTGCTTTCCGATCACCTGGAATGCATTCCCGAACTGGCCAGCATTTCGCCCGCGCCGATCGCCCTGGGCGAGCGCATGTATTCGCGCTACGACTTCAAGCGCGTATTCGCCACCGGCGGCGTGGACATCATCCAGCCCGATCCGTCGCATTCGGGCGGCATCACGGAAACGCGCAAGATTGCGATGATGGCCGAAGCCCACGACGTGGCGCTGGCGCTGCACTGCCCGCTGGGGCCGATCGCATTGGCGGCCAACCTGCAATTGGACGCGATGTGCCATAACGCCTTCATCCAGGAACAAAGCCTGGGCATCCACTACAACGCCACCAACGACCTGCTCGATTACATCACCGACCGCAGCGTATTCGCGTATGAAAACGGCTTTGTCACCATGCCGACCGGCCCCGGCCTGGGCGTGCAAGTGAACGAGGCATACGTCGCCGAGCGCGCCACCGTGGGGCATCGCTGGCGCAACCCGATCTGGCGTCACAGCGACGGCAGCGTGGCCGAATGGTAAGGTCGTAACGATTCATGATGCCCATGTTTGCCACCTACCCCAGCCTGGTCGACCGCTCGGTATTGATTACCGGCGGCGCCACGGGCATCGGCGCCGCGTTCGTGGCGCACTTCGCGCAACAGGGCGCGCGCGTTGCGTTCTTCGATATCGACGAAAGCAGCGCCGCTGCGTTGATCGCCTCGCTTCCCGATGTACGCCATGCACCCCAGTTCACGCGCTGCGATGTGACCAGCATCGCGGCGCTGCGCCAGGCGATTGCCGCCGCAAGCCAGAACGCCGGCACCTTCAGCGTGTTGATCAACAACGCTGCCAATGACCGCCGTCATCGGCTGCAGGACACCACGCCGGAAGAGTTCGAGCAAAGCATCGCCGTCAATCTGCGCCACCAGTATTTCGCGACGCAGGCGGTAGCGCCGGGCATGCGCGAACTGGGCGGCGGCTCGGTCATTTGCCTGGGCTCTACCGGCTGGATGATCAAGAACGCCGGCTATCCCATGTACGCGATGGCCAAGTCCGCCGTGCGCGGCCTGATCAATGGCCTGGCGCGCGAACTGGGCAAGGACCAGATCCGCATCAACGCCCTGGTTCCTGGCTGGGTGATCACCGACAAGCAGCGCGAGCTGTGGCTGGATGACGCCGGCAAGGCGGAGCTTGAACGCAAGCAGTGCATGCCCGGGTATCTCGGCGCGGACGATCTCGCGCGCGCAGCCTTGTTTCTGGCCGCTGACGACAGCCGCATGTGCACGGGTCACGACTTCTTTGTCGACGGTGGATGGGCATGAGCTCGCAAGCCTCATTGGTGCTGGACGCAAAAAACACGCTGGGCGAAGGCGTCACCTGGTGCACGCGCAGCCAGTCGCTGTACTGGACGGATATCCACGCCTCCGTGCTGTGGTGCTATCGCCCTGCCGACGGCAGCACGCGCCGCTGGCCGATGCCGGAGCGACTGGCCTCGTTCGCCTTGTGCGAAGACGATGGCTGGCTGTTGCTGGGACTGGAAAGCGGGCTGGCGTTCTTTCACCGGGAAAGCGATCGGTTGATCCGCATCGCCGACGTCGAAGCCGGCTTGCCGACGCGCCTCAACGACGGCGCCTGCGACCGCCAGGGACGCTTCGTCTTCGGCACGCTGCATGAACCGGTGGACGGCGAGGCGCGGCGTGCGGCCGGTGCCTTCTATCGGCTGCACCAGGACCTGACGCTGGAGCAACTGCCGCTGGGACCGGTCGCGATCAGCAACAGCATCGCCTTCAGCCCCGACGGCGCCACCATGTATTACTGCGACTCGTGGCAGCGCACCGTGCATCGCTGCCGTTACGGCGACAGCGTGGCCGCTGCGTGCATGCACATCGACCTGACGCAGCAACAAGGCGAGCCGGACGGTTCGGCCGTGGACAGCGAAGGCGGCCTGTGGAACGCGGAATGGGGTTCCGGCCGGGTGGTGCGCTACACCCCCGACGGCAAACAGGACCTGATCATCCGCGTGCCGGCCTCCCAGCCCACCCGCGTCGCTTTCGGCGGGGAACGGTTGAACATGCTATACATCACCAGTGCCCGCGACGGACTTTCCGCCGAGGTGCTGGCGAGAGAACCGCATGCCGGTGGCCTGTTCGCCATCGAGGTGCCCTTCGCCGGCATGCCCGAACCGCGTTTCACCGGCCGGCCCGCATGAGCCGGTTTTTTTATGCGTCGCGAAGAAAGTGAGAACACTCGCGCGGCGCATTCGATCAGGCTGCTGAAAGCAGGCTGGTCATGCAGGTCAAGGAAGGCCTGTCGCGAACCACGCACCTGGGTGCTTGGTTTAAGCGTAGTCGAGTACGGCCCGGAGCCGAACTTGGCGTGTTGAGCAAGTGTGGGGAAGGCACTTTCTCAACTCACAACCATGACGGGGTCATTCATGAGTGCCAGTACCATTCCAACACCTGCGACAACACATTCCGATGCCAAGCCACACGCCAAAGCCACGGCCATCTTCACCTGCGTGCTCGCTGCGCTCGCAGGCTTGATGTTCGGCCTGGATATCGGCGTGATTTCCGGCGCCCAGCAGTTCATCCAGAAGGAATTCGGCGTCTCCGACCACGCGCTCGAATGGATCGTCAGCGCGATGATGTTCGGCGCGGCGGTCGGCGCACTTGGGGCCGGCTGGCTGTCTTCCTCGCTGGGACGCAAGCGCTCGCTGATTCTTGGCGCAGTGCTGTTCGTGATCGGCTCGATCCTCTGCGCTTTCGCGCAGTCGCCCGACATGCTGATTGCGGCACGCGTCATCCTTGGCCTGGCGATCGGCATCGCATCGTTCACCGCTCCGCTGTATCTGGCCGAGGTGGCGCCGGAATACATCCGCGGCGCGATGATCTCGGTATATCAGCTGATGATCACCATCGGCATCCTGGTGGCGTTTCTCTCCGATACCGCCTTCAGCTACTCCGGCAACTGGCGCTGGATGCTCGGCATCATCGCGATCCCCGGTGCGTTGTTCCTGATCGGCGTACTGTTCCTGCCGGACAGCCCGCGCTGGCTGCTGATGAAGCAGCGCGATGCCGAAGCGCTGGACGTGCTGCAACGCCTGCGTGGCAATCCGGAAATCGTCGAGCGCGAAGCGAACGACATTCGCGAGCAGCTCAAGACACCGCAGCGCGGCTGGCATCTGTTCCTGGAAAACAGCAACTTCCGCCGTTCGGTCGGCCTGGGGATTCTGTTGCAGCTGATGCAGCAGTTCACCGGCATGAACGTGGTGATGTACTACGCGCCGCGCATCTTCCAGGACATGGGCTACGACACGGCTGCGCAGATGTGGTTTACCGCCATCGTCGGCCTGACCAACGTGCTGGCCACCTTCATCGCCATCGCCCTGATCGATCGCTGGGGCCGCAAGCCGATCCTGTACACCGGTTTCGCCGTGATGGCCGTGGGCCTGGGCGTCGTCGGCAGCCTGATGGGCGCGGGTTCGCATGGCATGCAGATGTTCGCGGTGATCATGCTGCTGGTCTTCATCGTCGGCTTCGCGATGTCCGCCGGCCCGCTGATCTGGACGCTGTGCTCGGAAGTGCAGCCGCTGAAGGGACGCGACTTCGGCATCGGCTGTTCCACCATGACCAACTGGATCGCCAACCTGGTCGTCGGCTTCACCTTTCTCACTTTGCTCAACAGCTTCGGCCATACCAACACGTTCTGGTTGTATGCCGGCTTCAACGCTGTATTTATCGTGCTGACCTTCTGGCTGGTGCCGGAGACCAAGGGCGTTACGCTGGAGCAGATCGAACGCAACTTGATGCATGGCAAGCGGCTGCGCGATATCGGCCGTTGATTTGCAGTGGCGGCAGGTACTTTAGCCTTCATCTCCATGCTCGCAAGGATGCGTTCCCTCCCCTGCTTGCAGGGGAGGGCTAGGGTGGGGTGCGAGCGCTGCGAGCGACGGGAGCTATACGCCGCCACGACACATAGCTCTGGCATGCTGCGTTAACCGGCGGCGTCTGCGAATGCTCAACAACACGCTAAAGCCCTAGCAACCCCACCTACTGCCGCAGGGGAGCAGATCGCGTCAAGTATCAAGCTTCTCTAAGTTGGTGCCACTGGATTTAGCAATAGCTCTACAAGTTTCGTAGAGGGGAACTCCCGGCCGGCGCATATGCCGGCCGGTTACAACACAACAAGAACGACTATTCGGCTTTGTCATCAATCAACCGTTGTCGCTGACGCGACACAGGAGATGGTTTATGAAACATCCGAAGCTTTGGTCGGCTTGGAGTTCCTTGTGCCTGCTGATGCTGGTCGTGTTGCTCCTCACGAGCGCACGGCCCGCACACGCCGCCACAGGCACCCTATTGACCGGTAGCACGCTTTATCCCCGCGTCGTTCGCCTGCAACACAATGCAGGCTTCAACGGCATGCTGGTGGCAAGCACCAACGGCATCATCTTTCAAAGTACCAACAATGGCGCAAGCTGGAACCTGATCGGTCCGGTGTCCACGATCAGCGGCAGCGCCGAATACTGCTGCGCAACGTTGTATGAACTTCCGCAACAAGTCGGCGCACTCGCCGCCGGCACGCTGATGTTTGCCGCCACGTATACCGTGAACGGCACCCCGGCGATCGAGGTGTACACCAGCACCAATCAAGGCCTTTCCTGGACCTATCACAGCACACCGGTACAGCGCGGCGACAGCTCGCATGGCCTATGGGAACCGGAGTTCGAAGTCGCCAACGATGGCGCGCTGGTGATGTTCTGGTCGGATGAAACCGATCCGTGTTGCAGCCAGAAGCTCGCGCAGATCCGCACCTACGATGGGCAGCATTGGCAGGACCAGACGAACACGGTGGCCAGTACCGTCCAAGCCGATCGACCCGGCATGGCCACGGTCAACAGATTGCCGGATGGCCATTTCTTCATGAGCTATGAGCTATGCGGCCCTGCTTCCTGCACGGTGTTCTATCGCACCTCAACCGATGGCTGGAATTTTGGCGACCCCACCCATATCGGCACCAAGGTCGCCACCGCCAGTGGCCAATACCTGGAACACGCGCCAGTAAACGTGTGGAGTCCGTCGGTGATTTCCAGCAATGGCGCGATCGTGCTGGTCGGCCAGGTGATGTACGAATCCAACGGCAGCGTGTCGAGCTACAACGGCAAGGTATTGTTCGTTAACACCAACGTCGATGGCGCAGGCGACTGGTACACGATCAATGCACCGGTGCAGGTTCCCACCGCGTACGACAACTATTGCCCGAACTATTCCTCCGCCTTGCTGCCCGCGACGGACGGCTCGAACATTCTGGAACTGGCCTCCGATTACAACAACGGCGGCTGCATCACGTACTACGGCAGCGAATCCTGGAACAACCTGCCTGCCGATGGTTCGACGCATGCGTTCCACAACCTGCAAGATACCGCGCTATGCCTGGATGACAGCGGCTGGGGCACCACCAACGACACCAGCGCAGAATTGTGGGACTGCAACGGTTTGGCCGTCCAAAACTGGACCGTGCATGCCGAAGGTGGCGGCTGGTACAGCATCCAGAACCAGTACTCCGGCTTGTGCGTCGACAACACCGGCGGCAATACCGCACCGGGTAACAAAGTCACCCTATGGGGCTGCGTGGGCAACGCCAACCAGGCGTGGCTGTTCATGGACCTGGGTAACGGCACCTACAAGCTGATGAACCAGGCATCCGGCTCGCTGATGCTGGACGACACTGGCGGCTCCACCACGCACGGCACGCAATTGCAGATCTGGACCGATAACGGCCTGCCGCCGCAGCAGTGGTTGCTCGATTGAGCTGGCGCTCCCATACACCCTGCAGGTCCGGCACCGTGCCGGACCTGCGGGTATAGCCGCTTGGCTCGAACCCAGCTTCGCCCTCCGCAGGCTCTTCAATTTCAAGTATCTATTCACGTATATGGCTCATATATCACTAACTTATTGTATATAAACTAACTTGATTTAGATTATCTATTCATGTATCTATTCAAACATGCCCACCCAAGATACCGATCGCTTGCTCGCCGCCCTGCGCTTGCGCCGGGTTGCGGCCGCGCGTGAGCTAGGGACGGCGCTGGGCGTCAGCCAGCCCACGGTATCGAGGCTGCTCACGGCAGCCAGGGACCAGATCGTCAAGATTGGCGCCGCCCGCAGCACTCGCTACGCGGCTGTCCGCGAGGTGCGCAGCCTCGGCCACCGTTGGCCGCTGTACCGCATCGACAGCCGAGGGCGGCCACGGGATTTGGGCGAACTGGTGGCGCTGCACGGCGAGGCATGCTGGCTGGACATCGATCAATCGCCGGACTGGCTACGCGGTGAATTCAGCGACGGCCTGTTTCCCGGCCTGCCATGGTTTCTGGATGACCTGCGCCCGCAAGGTTTTCTCGGCCGCATGTTTGCCCGCCGCTATGCGCGGGACCTCGGACTCGGCGACGACATCCTGCGCTGGAATGGCGACGACGTGCTCATGGCCTTGTTGTTGCGTGGCGAAGATGCCCCAGGCAACTTCGTGCTGGGCGACTCGGCGTTAAGCCACGCGCTGGGTGGCGCTGCTACGCCCATACCCTCGGCTTTGCGCGCTCGGCGCTACGCCGCGCTCGCCGACGCCATCCTGGCCGGCGAACAGGTCGGCTCTTCCGCCGCCGGCGAGCAGCCGAAGTTCACGGCCTGCATCGAAACGATCGAAGGCGAGCTAAAGCATGTCATCGTGAAATTCTCCGAACGGGTGGACACCAACCCCGTCGCGCGGCGCTGGGCCGATCTGTTGATCAGCGAGCATCTCGCCGGTGAATTGCTTGGCGAACAAGGGCTCGCCGCAGCCCGTACCACTTTGATCTGGTCAGATGGCCGGCTCTGCCTGGAGTCCGCCCGTTTCGACCGCCACGGTGCCTACGGAAGACGCGGTGTAGTTTCGCTCGCCGCGTGGAGCGATGCGCACGACGGCATCCGCGACAATTGGGCTGCTGCTGCAGAACGCATGCAACGCCAAGGCTGGTTGAGCGACGAAGCGGTGGCGCATGTGCTGCAGCTATGGTGGTTCGGGCAGATCATAGCCAACACCGACATGCACTTCGGCAACCTGTCATTCTTTCTCGATGATGCGCTACCGCTGACGCCCTGCCCCAGCCACGACATGCTGCCCATGCTCTATCGACCCGATAGCAGCGGCGGCTTGCCGGTGCGCGAATACCGGCCACCTCCGCCGCGACCGGATGTATTGCATACGTGGCAGACAGCAGCAATGTGGGCAACGACGTACTGGGAACGCGTCGCCGATCACTCCGACATCAGTGATGATTTTCGCCAGATCGCCAGCGCCAACCAGGCCAAGTTGATTCAATCGCGAGAGCGATTCGGATAATTGCGTCGCTTCCACTAAGCGCGATGCGCATATTGCACCAGCTCAATTTGCGAGCCAGCTTCGACGCCAGGGCAAGCCTGGCATTCAATCGACGAATCTCCAAGGTGGGCGCCGCATGCAGCAGAAAGGTGACCTCAGGGGAGTACAACACGAGTACGCGAGCTTTCATCGAAACCGCATAGCGACCTGCAAGAGGCATCGAGGACGCCCGATTCACAACCAGAGCAGTTGCATGACATCCACATCGTCAAAGGTACCGTGCATTCCTATCCACGCGACCCGACGCCTATGACTCTATCGACATGACCAAACCGGCCCCACCGTAGTAAATCTTGCGGTGACGTTTGATCATGCGCAAAACATCAGCCCGGCGCAGCCGGACGCAAGCCTCGTTCCCCTTGCAAGCAGGGGAGGGAGTACAACGCGGCATGCATCGAAATGTGGCCTAAATTAATGGCTTGGCGCTAACCCACCTACAAAAAGGCCGGCTAGATGCCGGCCCTTTTTTACTTACTTCGCAGTTCCCTGCTTCAACCCCCGATGCACCAGCATCGGCTCGATGCTCGGATCACTACCACGCCAATCCTTGTACAGCTTGGCAAGTTCCTCGGTATTGCCGCGCGAAAGAATCATCGCCCGGAAGCGATCGCCGTTTTCGCGCGTCAGACCGCCGTGCTCCTTGAAGCCCTCGAAGGCATCGTCGGCGAGCATCTGCGTCCACAGGTAGGCGTAGTAGCCGGCCGAGTAACCATTGCTCCAGATATGCAGGAAGTAGCTGGAGCGATAGCGTGGCGGAACATAGGAGAGATCGGTACCGTCCTTCTTCAGCGCGGCGGCTTCGAATGCATCCACGTCCTGCTTCGGCTGGTCGGCGGTGAGCATGTGCCAGTTCATGTCGAGCATGGCTGCGGAGACCAGCTCGGTCATGTCGTAGCCCTTGTTGAACAATTGCGCTTTCTTGATCTTGTCGACCAGCGCTTGGGGCATCGGCTCGCCGGTCTTGTAGTTCTTGGCGTAGTTGGCGAACACCTTCGGGTCGAACGCCCAATGCTCATTGAATTGCGAAGGGAATTCGACGAAGTCGCGCGCGGTCTGCGTGCCGGACAAGGTCGGGTATTGCTGGTCGGCGAAGATGCCGTGCAAGCCGTGGCCGAACTCGTGGAACATGGTGACCACGTCATCCGTCGACAGCAGCGCCGGCTGGCCGGCTGCGGGCTTGGTGAAGTTGGCGACGTTGTAGATTACCGGCTTGGTGCCGAGCAGCTTGGACTGCTGCACGAAGTTATCCATCCACGCGCCACCGTTCTTGTTGTCGCGCTTGAAGTAGTCGCAGTAGAACAGCGCGATCGACTTGCCATCCTTGTCGAACACTTCGAACACGCGCACATCCGGGTTGTAGACGGGAATGTCCTTGCGTTCCTTGAAGGTAAGGCCATAGAGCTGGTTGGCGGCGTAGAACACGCCGTTCTGCAGCACGTTGTCGAGTTCGAAGTACGGCTTGATCTGCGATTCGTCCAAGTCGTACTTGGCCTTGCGCACTTCCTCGGCGTAATGCTCCCAATCCCACGGTTCAAGCTTGAAGCTGGGTTGCTTGAGCGCAGCCTGATCCTTGTCGATCTGCTTCTGGATATCGGCCGCTTCCGTCTTGGCACGCGCGACGGCGGCCGGCGCAAGTTTCTCCATGAAGCTCATCACCGTTTCCGGCGTCTTGGCCATCTGGTCCTGCAAGGTCCACGCGGCGTAGTTGGGGAAGCCGAGCAGCTTGGCTTCCTGCGCGCGCAACAGCGCAATGCGCTCAATGACGTCGCGCGTGTCATTGGCGTCGCCCTTCTCCGCCCGCGTCCATGACGCCTCGAACAATGCCTTGCGGGTATCGCGATCGGTCAGGTCCTGCAACATGGGTTGTTGCGTGGTGTTCTGCAGTGTCAGTACCCACTTGCCATCCAGGTGGCGGTCTTTCGCAGCCTGCGCCGCCGCGGCGATGTCTTCGTCGGAAAGCCCGGCGAGCTTGCTCTTGTCGTCGACGACCAGCGCGCCATCCTTCGCGGCAGCCAGCAGCTTGTTGTTGAACTGCGCTTCCAGCCCGGCTTCTTCCTTGTTGTAATCCTTGAGCTTGGCTTTATCGGCATCGGAAAGCTTGGCACCAGCCATTACAAATTGACGGTAGACCACGTCGATCAGGCGCTGCGATTCCGGATCGAGCTTGAGTGAATCGCGCTGGTCGTACACCGCTTGAACGCGCTGGAACAATTTGCTGTTGAGGTGAATCGCATCGGCATGCGCCGCAAGCTTGGGAGCTTCTTCTTCCTGCACCTTCTGCAAGGCATCGTCGGTGTTGGCTCCGGTGATGGCATTGAACACGGCCAGCACGCGATGCAACAGCACGCCGGTTTTTTCCAGCGCGACGTAGGTATTTTCAAACGTCGGCGGCTCGGGGTTGTTGGCGATCTTCTCGACTTCGTCCAATTGCTGGCGCATGCCTTCTTCGATCGCCGGCTGGTAGTCGCTGTCCTTGATCTTGTCGAACGGCGGCGCCTGGTAGGGCAGCGTGCTGGCGGTGAAGAACGGATTGCTGGCCGGCGCCTCGGCGGCCGCGGTAGTGGCGGCCTTGGCGGGCGCGCTGCTGGAAGCAGCCGGCGTATTCCCGGCCTCGTTGTGGGACTGCGAACAGGCGGCGAGCGCAACGGTCATGGCGACCGCAAGAAGGCGGAGACGAGGCATGAAGATTTCCCAGGATGTGGCAGTCAAACTCACGACTCTAATCCCAGGCGCCCCGCCCTCCAAGCGTGCTGAAGGTCAGCCAGGCGACATAACGAATGTTTTGCTTTCCGCCGCATTCAGCGCCGCCTGTACGGCGGGCCAGTCGGCGCCTGGGCCGGGCAGCGCGAATTGATACACGATGCGTTGCTCGTACACCTCGCCGGGACGCAGGATGGTCGACGGAAAGTGGGGCCGGTTCGGCGCATCCGGAAAGCCTTGCGGCTCCAGGCAGACACCACGTCCCAGCTCCGGATGACTCCGATCCAGGCCATATCCTTCGTACAACTGCACGCCAGGTGCCGAGCTGCTCATGCGCATGGCCACGCCGCTGTGCGGCGAATACAGCTCGGCGCTGCAGCGGCGATCATCGGCCAGCACCAGGCAATGATCGAACCCGCCGCCGATGCGCAGCTGGGGATGATCGGCCACACGCCGCCGGTCCAGCGTGGCGGGCAGGCGGAAGTCGAAAGGCGTGCCAGCCACCGTGGCGATCTCGCCCACGGGAATCAGCTGGTCATCAATTGGCAGGTAGCGGTCGGCAGGGACATGCAGCACCTGCGCCGCGGCAGGGACAGATGGATCGCCGGCCAGGTTGAAGTACGGGTGATGCGTCAGGTTCAGTGGCGTGGGCGCATCGGTGCGCGCGCGCAAGACCAGTTGCAGCCGTTGCGGCCCGAGCAGGAAATCGGCCTCCACGTTGACTTGTCCCGGGTAACCTTCCTCGCCATCCGGCGACACATAGTGGAGCAACAAACGCTGCGGCTCGCATGCAGCGACGCTCCAGATGCGCCGATTGAAACCCAGCTGGCCACCGTGCAGATGATTGCGGCCTTCGTTTGCGCTCAAGGCATAGCGCCGGCCATCCAGTTCGAAACCCGCACCGCCGATGCGGTTGGCGAAGCGGCCGACAAGCACGCCGAGGTAATCGTTATCGCGGCGATAGGCATCCAGATCCGGCAGGCCCAGCACCACGCCGATCGGGCCCTGGACGGTTTCGATTTCCAACGTGCGCAGGGTGCCGCCGTAGGTGAGCACTTCGGCCTTCAACCCTTCGCCAGCCAACGTCATGGCATGGACCGCGCACTCGCCGATTCGTCCAAATTCACGTTGCATCAGTGATCCGTCTTGCGACCAAAGCCCACAGCATAGCCAGTGGCGCCCCCACGAAACCATGGCAAGACGGCTATGCCGCCATGGCTATTTGGGATCGCATCCACGGCCGGGGATAGTGCAATGCATCATTGCAATGTGCATATCGATAAGCCGATTTAAATCATTGGTCTCTTATCGACACCCCATCCGATACTCCGACCACCCCGGTAACCTCGTCATCTTCCTGATGGCGGCGTGCCTTCAGCTGAGAAAACCCGCCATGCCTGCTTCCCTTGCGAAAAAACGCTTGCGTCTGTCCCTGCTCTGTTCGGCCTTGTTCTTTGCCAGCGGCTGGCTGCAAGCGGCCGATATCGACGTGCACGGCAGCTTGCAGGTCGACCGGCCCGGCCCACAGGTGTCGCGCTACATCTTTGGCCAATTCGCCGAGCACCTGGGCACCGGCATCTATGGCGGCGTCTGGGTCGGCCCGGATTCGAGCATTCCCAATACGCATGGCTACCGCAACGACGTACTGGCTGCGCTGAAGGCGATAGCGGTGCCCGATATACGGTGGCCGGGTGGCTGCTTCGCCGATGAATATCATTGGCGCGATGGCATCGGCCCGCGCGACAAGCGCCCGACCAGCGTCAACACGCATTGGGGTGGCGTGGAAGAACCCAACAGCTTCGGCACGCATGAGTTCATGAATTTCACCGGGCTGCTCGGCGCGGACGCTTATATCGCCGGCAACGTAGGTGATGCGTCGCCCGACGAACTGGCGCAGTGGGTGGAATACATGACCGCCCCTACGCACTCGACCTTGGCCATGCAGCGCCGTGCCAATGGCCGCGACAAACCGTGGAAGGTCGCCTTCGTCGGTGTTGGCAATGAGCTATGGGGCTGTGGCGGCAACATGCGCGCCGAATATGCGGCCGATGTGTATCGGCGCTACCAGACCTTCGTCAAGGCGCCCGCCGACCAAAACATCCTGAAGATCGCCTCCGGCCCCAGCGACGATGACTATCACTGGACCGAGGTGATGATGCGCCAGGATGCCAAGTTCATGAACGGCTTGAGCTTGCATTACTACACCGTGCCCGGCGGCTGGCCGCCCAAGGCTTCTTCCACCGATTTCGACGAAAACGGCTGGATCGCAACCTTGCAGGGCGCGCTGCACATGGATGAGCTGATCACCAAGCACAGCGCGATCATGGATAAATACGATCCGCAGAAAAAGGTGGCCCTGGTAGTGGACGAATGGGGTACCTGGTACGCGGGCCTGCCCGGTAGCAATCCAGGCTTCCTGCATCAGCAGAACACGTTGCGCGACGCCCTGGTGGCTTCACTGACGCTGGATATCTTCAGCGATCACGCCGATCGCGTGCGCATGGCCAATATCGCGCAGATGGTCAATGTGCTGCAGTCGATGATCCTGACCGATGGCAACAAGATGCTATTGACCCCGACGTACCACGTATTCGCGATGTACAAGCCGTACCAGGATGCAACGCACCTGCCGCTTGCGATCACCACGCCGGTCTATCGCCATGGCAAGTTCGCGGTACCCGCCGTACATGGTTCGGCAGTAAAGGCCAAAGATGGCCATGTGTATGTCGCGCTGACCAATCTCGATCCCAATCAAGCAGCGGATGTAAGCGTGCAGGTCACAGGCAGCATCAGCAAACAGGTGAGCGGACAGATATTGACGGCGCCTGCCATCACTTCGCTCAATACCTTCGACCATCCCGATGCGGTCAAGCCCGAGCCCTTCAGCGGCGCGCATATCAATGGCGGCAAGCTGCAAGTGACCTTGCCGGCCAAGGCGATCGTGATGTTGAAGCTGCAATGATGCCCAGGCCGGGATGGCCATCCCGGCGTTCTCCCTGATTCGCGAGTGCCGGATGGCCATCACAGCCCAGGGTGCCGTGCGGCACCTGCTCCGGCGACGGTCGGCTATAAAAATCTGGACGTACAGCAAGCGCCCAACGTCGAGCCGGCGATTGCAATGGATATACAACAACTATAGATTTGGCGAACAACGATATCAAAGCGCATATACAGCACATGGCTCCAGCTCCCTGGTTCGTCCGCGCACGGCTGAAAACCCGCCAGCTGACGCTGCTGATCGCGATCGATGAGGAAGGCAACATCCATCGCGCTGCCGAAGTACTGAACATGTCGCAGCCGGCGGCCTCGAAATTGCTCAAGGACCTGGAAGACATGCTGGGCGTGTCGCTGTTCGAACGCCTGCCGCGCGGCATGCGCCCAACCTGGTACGGCGAGAGCCTGATCCGCCACGCGCGTATTTCCCTTTCCAGCCTGCATGAGGCCGGGATGGAGATCGAAGCCTTGAAGACCGGTCGCGCGGGCAGTGTCGCCGTCGGGGCCATCGCCGGTCCTTCCATGACGCTGCTGCCCAAGGCACTCGCATGGATCACCCGCGAGCGTCCGGACCTGCATGTATCGCTACTGGTGGAAAGCAGCGACGTGCTGCTGGAACGGCTGGCGCAGAACCGCGTCGATTTTCTGGTGGCGCGCCTGTTTCCCCAGCACGACAAGAGCCAGCTGCATTACCAGGCGCTGGCGGAAGAAGAGGTGTGCGCGATCGTGCGCCCGCAACATCCCGTGCTGGCACTGCCCAAGGTGGAACTGCGTCACCTCGCACAGGCGGACTGGATCGTACCGCCGGTCGGCAGCGTGTTGCGTCATCGCTTCGAACTGATGTTCCAGAGCGCCGGCCTGGAGCCGCCGCGCCAGGTGATCGGCACCGCGGCGCTGATGTTCCTCGCCAAGATCCTGCTGGAAACCGACTACATGGCCGTGGTGCCCACCGATGTGGCCCGCCACTACGCGCAGTTCGGCATGGTGGCAGTGGTGCCGTATGCGTTGTCGTGCCGCATGGATTCGTTTGGCATCATCACTCGCCGCGACTGGCTGCTTTCCCCTGCCGCCCACACCGTCCTGGAAGCGGTGAAAGCGTCAGCGACGCTGATTTATGGCGCGACGTTCGATTGAACGCAGGATATGCCGCACCCCACCTGCATGGCTCAGGTGCTGTAGGTACGATCTTTCCAGCGTGAACGCACACCGCGCCAGTAGCGGATCGCCGAGCTCCAGGTCATGCCCAGATAGAGCGCGGCAGTGATCGGCAGCAACAACGCCCAGGCCAGGCGCATACGGTAGTAACGCAGCATGGGCAGGTAGCTGAGCATCATCGCTACCAACGCGATCAGGCCCAATCGCCAGGTTGCGGGCGACGCGAGTAATGCGAACGGCAAGCCGTAAGCGATCGCAAACAACACCGTCACGACCAGCAGCAGCAAGGTGGAATAACCAAGCTGCGTAAAAGCCGAGCGGGCAACCATGTCGTGAATGGAAGCCAGGCTGCCATAAGGGCGCAGACTTACCACGCTGCGGCTGAGACCCAGCCAGATGCGGCAGCCGGCGTTCTTTACTTGCCGTGCAAGCGTGCAATCATCGATCAGCGCGTTGCGCAAGCTGGCGAAGGCGCCAGCCCGCTCCAACGCTTGCGTATCGACCAGGATGCAGCCACCCGCCGCCGCCGCGACCAGGCGCGACGACGAGTTGGAAATGGCGAACGGATAAATCAGCTTGAAGTAGTACACGAACGCCGGCAGCAGCAGGCGATCCCAGAAGCTGGTACGGCGCAGGTCGGCCATCAGCGAGACGAACTGGCGGTCATCGCGCTGCTTGTGCGCCAGCAGCGCCGGCAGGATGCCAGGCTGGAGCTGGATATCCGCATCCAGCAGCAGTGTCATCGGCGTATGCACGTGTGCCCTGCCCTGCTCCAGCGCCCACAGCTTGCCGGCCCAGCCTTGCGGCAGTGGCTGGCCGCTGACCACGCGTACGTTTGGAAAGGAGGCAGCGATCTTCGCCGTGTCGTCGGTGGATTGATCGTCGACGACGATCACCTGCAAACCTGCGCCTTGCATCTGCAAGCCCGACAACGTGAGGCCGATGACGTCGGCCTCGTTGCGGGCGGGAATCAATACCGTGGCCTGCGAAAGATCAGCCGGCCCGGCATGCGGGTCGGCTTCGATATGTTCACGGGTACTCCAGGCGCGCCACGGTGTCAGCAGCAGGCCTACCCACATCAGTGCCGGCAGCGACGCGGCAATCCATCCCACTATGCCCATCGTTGTCGACGCTTTGATGTATTAGTGGTTCGCTTCGGTACCCGTCTCGGCGCTACGACGCTGGATCGAGCTGATCGGGATATGGATCGCGGTGGCATCGGCGCGATTGCCGTACTTCACCGGCAGATCCGGCGCCATCGGGCCATCGGTGCGCGGGCCGAACATCGACACCTTCAGCGCCTTCAGCGGATGGGCGAACATGTCATCCACCGCCGTGCCTTCGAAGCCGCAATGCGCCATGCAGTTGTCGCACTTCGGATTGATGCCCACGCCATATTTTTCCCACTCGGTCTCTTCCATCAACTCCTTGTAGGTCTTGGCATAGCCTTCATCCACCAGCAGATAGCACGGCTTCTGCCAGCCGAAGATGTTGTACGTGGGGTTGGACCACGGCGTGCACTGGTAGGCCTGGTTGCCCGCGATGAAGTCCATGAACATCGCCGACTGGTTGAACGCCCACTTGCGCTTGCGCTCCTTGCCGATCTTGAAGATGTCGCGGAACAGCTGCTTGCTCTCGGAGCGACCAAGGAACACGTCCTGGCTCGGCGCGTGCTGGTAACTGTAGCCCGGCGACACCGTAATGCCTTCCACGCCCAGCTCCATGGCGTAGTCGAAGAAGTCGGCGACTTCTTCCGGCGCCTCGTTATTGAACAGCGTGCAGTTCACGGTGACGCGGAAGCCCTTCGACAGCGCGAGCTTGATCGCCGTCACAGCCTTCTCGAACACGCCATCCATGCACACGGACTTGTCGTGCTGCTTCTCCAGGCCATCCAGATGCACGGACCAGGTGAAGTACGGCGACGGCTTGTATTCGTCGATGTGCTTGGGCAGCAGGATCGCGTTGGTGCACAGGTACACGAACTTCTTGCGCGCCACGATGCCTTCGACGATCTTCGGCAGATCCTTGTGGATCAGCGGCTCGCCACCAGGGATGGACACCACCGGTGCATCGCACTCGTCCACCGCCGCCAATGCCTGCTCGACGCTCATGCGCTTTTGCAGGATTTCCTTCGGTTGATCGATCTTGCCGCAGCCGGCGCAAGCGAGATTGCACTGGAACAGCGGCTCCAACATCATCGCCAGCGGGTAGCGCTTCTGACCACTCACCTTCTTCTTGATGATGTATTGAGCGATGGTGGTTTGCTGAATAAGAGGGATACCCAAGGGATGTCTCCGGAATGTAAGACGCCCACGCAACGGCGGCGTTCAAAAGCTTACCTGTTCAGTACAGTATAAATCACCAGGACGGAAGCCATGCTTGCGGCCCCGCCTGGCCGTTAACCTTTGAGCGGCGCAAACACGTCCGGGTGCTCGCGGCGAATCCGTTCCCACTCGATCTTGAACCAGGGCGTGAAGGCCTCGGGCCTGGCCGCCATCTCCGCATCGAGCGCGTCGGGAGCGATATAGCGCAAGCCGGAAATCTCGTTCACGTTCACCGTGGGAGCATCGTCACTGCGGCCCGCATACACCCAGCACAACTCGTGCTCGGCGCCGTCCGCATCGAACTGCGCCTGGTACTCGAACTTGAACAGGTACTTCAGTTCGCACGCCAGCCCCAGCTCTTCCTTCAGGCGGCGGTGAATCGCGGTATCGACCGTTTCCCCGCGACGCGGATGGCTGCAGCAGGTGTTCGACCAGAAGCCCGGCCACAGACGCTTGCCCGGCGCGCGCTGCTGCAACAGCAGCTCGCCCTTGGCATTGAACACGAACAACGAGAACGCGCGATGCAGGGTGCCCTGGCCGACGTGCGCGGCAGCCTTGTCGAGAAAGCCGACGTCGCGATCGTCGTGATCGACCAGGATCAACGGTTCGTCGTCGAACGACACCACCTCGTTCGAATCGCGCCATCTATCCGAAGGGATGTTCTGGCGCTCAAGTTCTGAATTATCCAATGTCGACCTCCATCGCTTGATAGCCGGCATCGCGAATCGACGCCGCTACCTTGTCGCGGTTCTGCGGGCACAACGCGACGATCGAGCCGCCGCCGCCACCACCCGTGAGCTTGGCGCCGATCGCGCCGTGTTCGCGTGCGATCTGCACCAGTTCTTCCACTTCCCAACTCGACACGCGCAGCGCGTTGAGCAGGCCGTGGCAGATATTCATCAGATCGCCCAGGCGTTCCAGATCGTACTGCTGCATCGCTTCCACGCCTTGCAGCGTGAGCGAGTCGATCTGCTGGAATATGCCGTCATACAGCGCTGGATTGCGCTGCCATGCCGTGCGCACCTTGCCGACCGTCACCGCGGTGAGGCTTTCCTTGCCGCTGATGCCGATTACCAGCGGAATGCGCTTGGGCAGATGCAGCTCGCGCACCATCGGTGCCTCGCCCTTCTTGTTGGCACGCTTGTAGAGCAGCGGCTTGCCGTAGGTGGCCACCGTGTTGTCGATACCCGACGCCGAGCCATGCGCCACTTCTTCGCAACGGAACGCCAGCGCATTGATCTCTTCATCGCTCAAACCCAGCTTGTAGTGCTGGTCGAGCGCGCGGATCACGGCGACGGCCATCGCCGCCGAACCACCCAGGCCCATCGCGCGCGGCACGTTGGGGAATACCTCGATGCGCATCGAGCGATCGGTCAGCTGCAGCTCGTCGAAGATGATGCCGAGCGAGCGCTGGAACGAATCGCGATGCGCCGGATCACGATGCAGGCGATATTCCACGCCCCAGCGCGGGATGAACATGTCGACGCCGCCGGACTTGGTGTCCTGTGCTACCGCGCGCACGGCCAACGGCACCGGCGCGGCAACGGCATGGCTGCCGTAGACCACGGCGTGCTCGCCGAGGAGGATGATCTTGCCGTGGCCGCAAGCGCGATGGTCAACCGTCGGCTGCTCGCTGGTAGTCACCGCTACGCCACGCGACTCCTTGCGGACCTGCTCGACGATTTCCTGCGCCTTCCAGATCTTGATCTCGCCCGTTTCCACCAGGCGCTCCACGACCGTGTCGAAGATTTCTGCCGTGGCGCCCGCCGCCACGGCTACGCTGCGTGCATGCAAGGTCATGTGGCCTTGCTGGATACCTTCGGTGACCAGCGCGCGCAACGCGGAGAAGTTCTGCGCAAGGCCGACCGCGCCCATGATTTCGGCAAGTTCGCGCGCCGTCTTGACGCCGAGCAGGCGCAGATTCAACGCGACGGTGGCGTTCGATTGCAGCGGGCCGCCGACGGTGCCGACCTTCATCGGAATATCCAGCTCGCCGATCAGCTCGCCGTTCTCGCCCTTGTACCAGCGCGTGAGCGAGGTATAGCGGCCACCGCGTGCGGCATACGCATGCGCGGCCGATTCGATCGCTCGCCAATCGTTGCCGGTGGCAAGCGCGACGGCGTCGACGCCATTCATGATGCCCTTGTTGTGCGTGGCTGCACGGTACGGATCGATGCTGGCGAATTCGTTCGCGAGCACGATGCCGTCACGCACTTCCTCGCCTTCGAAACCCTTGCCGGTGAGTTGGTCGGCAGGAATCACGCAGCGCGCACGCACCATCGACCGGTCGGTGAGGTTGGAAAGAATGCGCAGGAATACGCGGCCGCCGGTCATCGTTTCCACCAGCGAGGCGATGCCTTCGCACATGGTGTTGACGAGGTTGGCGCCCATCGCGTCGCGCGTGTCGACCAGCAAGTGCACCACCAGCATGTCGCCGCCTTCGGGGCGCGGATGCACGTGCACTTCCAGATCCTGCGCGCCGCCGCCACGCGCCACCATCTGCGGATGCAGGCTGTTGGCGAGATTGAGCAGTTCGTCTTTACGTTGCAACAGCGTGGCCTTGGCGTGCGCCAGATGCGGCACGTCCACCACCTGCACCTGGCCGATCAATACCGGCTCGGTGCTCTCGACGGTGAAGCCGCCGGTGCCGCGCACCAGCTTGGCCGCCGACGAAAGCGCGGCCACGATCGAGGGTTCTTCCACCACCAGCGGCACGATGTAGTCGCGGCCATTGACCAGGAAGTTGAGGCCCAGGCCTACCGGCAGACCCATCACGCCGACGACGTTCTCGATCATCTTGTCGGCTTTGTGGATCTTCAGCGTGTGCTCGCCGGACACTAGCGCTTGATAGTCCTCGGCCGATAACCAGCCGCGCTCATGGATGATGCGTACACGGTCGGATACCGAGAGTTTGTAGAAAGCGGGAAATCGAGACCGCTCAGCACTCGAAGATTCGGCGCTCATAGCCTTAAGCACTCCGTGGTAGGTCGAAAGTCACGTGCTCTTTAGTCGCGGCGTTGCATGCGGCGTGTGAGGCAAGAGCAGTGATCACGTCAAAATCCTTGCTGCGGGAGAAGTCGCATCCGAGCGCATATGGCAACTCACTCCTTGGGAATCAAGCCCCAGGGGGACGACGTGCATACCGGCGGACACAATGGCGCGTTCAAATGTCGCCAACCTTTCCGGATCTTCGGCAAACACCACGCCGAAGTCGCCGCCGGCGCCGCAAGGCTTATAACTGACATCGGTGCCGGATGCCATATCGGCCAGCTGTTTTTGTGCGGGCGAATAGATTTCCAGCCCGCATGCAGCGCTGAAACGCTGCAAACCCAGGCTATAATCATTTGTAAGGCCAATGAAAGACGACATATTCCGCCGCTGCAATGCGTCGATCGCCGCAGCGGAAATGGTGCCCAGCTCATTCATGTGCGCGCTGTAGTCGCTCGCATGGGCCTGGCGCCATACCGCCAGGCGCTGCAGCGAATCGCTGGTGGAAACCGACTGCCCCGACCATACGAACAGGCAGTGCAAGTCTTCGGCGGAGATCGCTTCGTAGGTAGGTTCGCGCGCAGGGCCAGCCAGTTGATAGCTGATCAGGCCTCCCGCCACGCTGGCGGCCACGTCCACGCCACTGCCACGGCCGCCTTGCCAATCGCCATGCATATGCAGCAGACGGCGCATCCATTGCATGCGGTCGGCGATGGCATCGCCATGGCCCGCATACGTCGCCAACGCGGAAGCCAGCGCCACGGTCAGCGCAGCACTGGAGCCAAGTCCAAGCTTGGAACGCACGCCACCTTCGAGCTTGAAGAAGCCGGACGTATCCAATGCCAGGTCGAAACCTGTGCCGGTAGCGACAAGCCCTTCGCGCAGCATGCCGTGCCACACGTGGTCGACCAAGGTGAGCTTGGCCTTGGTCGCTTCATCGCACTGCCATTGCAGCGCTCCGTCAGCGCCGATGGCGGCACGCGCTTCGCGAACACCCATGTCCGGCGCACTGATGCTGCAGATCCGATCGGCACGCGAAGCCATGCGCACGTTGGCGCGACGATCCACCGCCAGTACCAGCGCGCGCGCACCTTCCAATACGGCGTAATCGCCAAGCAGCACCAGCTTGGCGGGCGCCCCCGCGGTGACTTCCATCACGCCTCCACGAGATCCATGGCGATGGCGCGTGCGCCTTCGCCCAGGCCGGTGTCGAGCACTTCAAGCACACCCGGCACATCGCGCAAAGCCGCTTTCACTTGCTCGATCGCGGAAGGTGCACACACAGCCTTGAGCTGCGGACCGGCATCGACGGTAAAGAACACCGGCACGCCTTGCTGACGCAGGGCACGCACGCGATGCATGCATTCAACGGTGGCGCCATTCCAATACAGCAAGCCCGGCTGCGCAGCCAAGGCAAGCGCATGCATCTTCAGGCAGCTGTATTCGGAAATGCGGGCAAGCGCATCGAAATCGCGCGCGCGAATGGCGTCGCGTGCCACGCTCAAATCAGCTTCCTGGGTATCGATCCAGGCCGATTGATAGGGCGACGTATCCGCCGTGCGGCGCATGCCCTCGGTGGAGCCCACCTGCTTGGCTGCCGTCGAGGTAATCGCCACCGCTACGCGCAAGGGCCATGCATCTGCGTTGAGCAACGGGCGTGCAACCGAATCGGTGCCATCGGCCAATTGGCCGTGTGCCCATTCCACATACCCACCGAAGATCGAGCGTGCCGCCGAGCCTGAGCAGCGGCGCGCCAGCACCGATTGCTCTTGCAGGTTCAGGTCCAGGTTCAGTGCGCGCGCGCCGGCATGCACCAGGGCGGCAAAACCGGACGCGGAAGAAGCCAGCCCTGCGGCGGTGGGAAAATTGTTGCGGCTTGCCACGTCCGCGCCGTAGTCGACACCCGCGCGTGCACGCAGCAGATCGAGGCACTTGCTGATGCGCTTGGTTTCGGCCTCGTCGCTGCGGCCATTAAGGCTGACGCGATCGCCTTTTTGCCCCGGCACGAAACGGACGTCCGTGCGCGTCCACAGGCTTTCCAACGTGATCGAGATCGAGCCGACCACCGGCAGGTTCAAGGCGACATCGCGCTTGCCCCAGTATTTGATCAGGGCGATGTTGGGTTGCGCCTGGGAAACAGCACGCAGTTCACCGGATGCATCGGTGCGTGGTTCGCGGGTCATGACGTCTCGCTGGAAAGGGGACTTAAGCTATCGCGCGGGCACCGGCATCAGTTGGCCGGTGCATCCAGCACGAAGGGCAATTCGCCTGGAGCGGGCTTTCTCATGGTGACCCGGCTCCACACGGTGCTGCCGCCGAACAGGCTGATGCCGATGTAGCCATGCAGCTGCAACCGGTTCAGGCTGCGCAGCCGAACCCAGCAATTATAAGTGCGGCCGTCGTCCGAGTTATAGACACGGCCGTGTTCCCACTTTTCATGATCGGGATTGAACTTAAGGCCGGTCAGCAAGCGGAGCCCTGTCAGCGGCCGGGAACGCAGGGCCGGATCGGGGTTATGGATATCGGTCACGATCCTGCCGTTGAGCGCCGGCCCATCTTCCGGGCCGTAAGTCTCGTGCAGCTGCCAAAGGATGTAGCCCTGGTATTCGTCGCCGACCTGCTCGATATGGATGACCGCGTCGCGGCTCTCCACCAGCCAGTCGCCGACGATGTCGGAGGAGGTGGGTGCATAGGTGGCCGTGCCATCCGCCACGACAGCGCTGGTAAGTCCCCACAGTAATAAGCAAGCCAGCACACCCAGCCCTGCGCGGCAGCGGAGCTTCATCGCGCGGCCTCTTGCGCGAGGGAAGAGCTGCCCCCATAAGTGCGCGTTTCGTGTCGACCTATTGCCGGTAGCATCAACATCTATGTCCTCGAACTGGTTGGTCGACACCCTGCATGCGCTAGGCACCGCGCTCGCATTTGCCGCGACAGGTTATGCCTGCGTCGCGCTATGGGCCGTGATGAAAGGATTGCGAAAGGCGCGCCAAGTTCCGCCTCCTGCCAGCCCTCCGCAGCCGGCGAGTGTACTCAAGCCGCTGCACGGTGCCGAGCCAAGGCTGTATGAGAACCTGCGCAGCTTCTGCCTGCAGGCGCATCCCGGCTACCAGCTGGTGTTCGGCGTGCGCGATCCGGACGATCCCGCTATCGCCGTGGTCGAACGCCTGCGCAGGGAGTTCCCGCAGCATTCCATTGCATTGGCTGTCGACCCGCGCGTGCATGGCGCGAATTTCAAAGTCAGCAACCTGATGAACATGGTGCCGCATGCGCAGCACGACCTGCTGGTGCTGGCGGACGCCGACATTTACGTGGAGCCCGATTACCTCACCCGCGTCACCGCGCCATTGGCCGATGCCGGCACGGGCATCGTCACCTGCCTGTATTACGGCATCCCTGGGCCTTCGCTGTGGTCGCGCCTTGGCCGTCTATTCATCGACGACTGGTTCGCGCCCTCCGTGAGGCTGTCGAACGCCTTCGGCTCCACGCGCTTCGCCTTTGGGTCCACCATCGCCTTGCGTCGCGATGCGCTCGAAGCCATCGGCGGCTTTGAAGCCTTGCGCGACACCCTGGCGGATGACTTCTGGCTCGGCGAGCTGACCCGCCGCGCCGGATTGCGCACCGTGTTGTCGGACGTGGTGGTCGGCACCGACGTCAACGAAAGCAACCTGAAAGATTTGTGGTCGCATGAACAGCGCTGGCTGCGCACCATACGCTCGATCGCGCCGGCCGGTTTTGGCATGACGTTCGTGTGTTTTACCTCGCCTTTGCTGCTGCTGGGTCTGCTGCTGGCACCCGGACCGGTCAGCGTGACCTTCGGCCTGCTCGGTGGCGCCGCGCGGGTTTTGCTACACTTTTTGCAGCGGCGCATCAGCCATCAAGCCTTCGCCTGGCATGAGGTCCTGTTGATTCCCCTCCGCGACGCCTTATTGCTGATGGAGTGGGCAGCCGCCCTGGCCGGTTGGCAAGTAAAATGGCGCGGACAGGTACTGCACGCACGAGGCGACGGTTCAGCGCCGTAAACCAAAATATCTGAACTATCTGCTGTCCCTGGGCAATACCGCCCCGCAGGAGTCATCCGTAATGAAAACGCTTTTTCTGCAAGCTCCTTCCTTCGATGGCTTTGATGGCGGCGCGGGTTCGCGCTACCAGGCCAAACGCGAAATCAAGAGCTTCTGGTATCCCACCTGGCTGGCACAGCCGGCCGCGATGGTGCCCGACTCGCGCGTACTCGATGCGCCCGCCGACGAGATCTCGGTGGAAGACAGTTTGAAGATCGCCGAGGGCTACGACCTGGTGATCATCCACACCAGCACGCCATCATTCCCGACCGACGCCAAGTTCGCCGAGCTGCTGAAAGCCCGCAAGCCGAACGTGCTGATCGGCCTGGTCGGCGCCAAGGTGGCGGTCGATCCCACCAGTTCGCTCACCGCATCGCCGGCAATCGATTTCGTGGCGCGCGAAGAGTTCGACTACACCTGCAAGGAAATCGCCGAAGGCCGTCCGTTCGAAAGCGTCACTGGCATCAGCTACAAGCTGGCCGACGGCACCGTGCAGCACAATCCGCCGCGCGCGATGATCGAGAACATGGACGACCTGCCGTTCGTGGCGCCCATCTACAAGCGCGACCTGAAGATCAGCAACTACTTCATCGGCTATCTCGACTATCCGTATGTGTCGATCTACACGGGTCGCGGCTGCCGTTCCAAGTGCACGTTCTGCCTGTGGCCACAGACCGTCGGCGGTCATCGCTACCGCACGCGCTCGGCCGCCAACGTGCTGGCCGAGGCGAAGTGGATCAAGGAGAACATGCCCGAAGTGAGGGAGCTGATGTTCGACGACGACACCTTCACCGACAGCTCCAACATGGAACGCGTGCACGAGATCGCGCGCGGCCTGGGCGCGATGGGCTGGACCTGGTCGTGCAACGCCAAGGCCAACGTGCCGTACGAATCGCTGAAGATCATGAAGGAAAACGGCCTGCGCCTGCTGCTGGTCGGTTACGAGTCGGGTGACGACCAGATCCTGCACAACATCAAGAAGGGCCTGCGCACCGACATCGCGCGCCGCTTCACCGAAGACTGCCGCAAGCTTGGCATCACCATCCACGGCACCTTCATCCTCGGCCTGCCGGGCGAGACGAAGGAAACGATCGACAAGACGATCCAGTTCGCCAAGGAAATCAACCCGCACACCATCCAGGTGTCGCTGGCGGCACCGTATCCGGGCACCTCGCTGTACAAGCAGGCGGTCGAGAACGGCTGGCTGAAAGAGAACGAAGCCGTCAACCTCGTCAACGACAAGGGCGTGCAGCTGGCACTGATCGAGTACCCGCACCTGTCCAAGCAGGAAATTTTCCACGGCGTGGAGAAGTTCTACCGAGCCTTCTATTTCCGCCCGTCGAAGATCTGGGAAATCGTCAAGGAAATGCTGATGAGCTGGGACATGATGAAGCGCCGTTTGCGCGAAGGCGTGGAGTTCTTCCGTTTCCTGCGCGCGCACGAGGCTTAATCAAATTAAATCGTGAGCGTAGCGAACCGCATTCGCCTCCTCTCCCCCGTTTACCAAATTTGTTTACGGGGGAGAGGATTGAGGTGAGGGGCCATGGCTTGCTTGAAACCCCAATGAAACCACGCTCTGCATCCCCAACTCGGCAAGAACCGCCCCTCACCCCAACCCTCTCCCCAGAGGGGAGAGGGAGCAGAGGCGACCGCCCGCGCCTGATCGTCACCGCCGACGATTTCGGCCTGCATGACGCCGTCAACGACGCGGTCGAACGCGGCTATCGCGATGGTGTACTGCGCGCGGCCAGCCTGATGGTCGCCGCACCGGCTGTGGCCGACGCCGTCGCACGCGCCAAGCAGAATCCGGGGCTCTCGGTCGGCCTGCACCTGGTATTGGCGGATGGCCGCGCCATGCTCCCGCCCACGCGCATTCCCAATCTGGTCGATGGGCATGGCATGTTCAATTCGGACATGGTGGGCAACGGTTTTCGCTTCTTCTTCCTGCCACATGTGCGCCGCCAGCTAGCCGATGAAATCCACGCACAGTTCGAGGCTTTTGCGGCCACCGGCCTGAAACTCGATCACGTCAACGCGCACAAGCACTTCCATCTGCATCCCACCATCCTCACCCTGATGTTGACCATTGGCCGCGAGTTTGGCTTGCGCGCCATCCGTCTGCCGTCGGAGCCGGGCATGGGTCCGTGGCTACGGCCTTGGCTGGCATTGATGCGCTGGCGTCTTGATCGGGCCGGCGTTGCCTATAACGATCACGTGTTCGGTCTGCGCCACAGCGGCGGCATGGATGAAGCGGTGATGCTGGAGATACTTGAGCAGTTGCCGAAGGGCTTGTCGGAGGTCTATCTGCACCCCGCCTCGCACGGCCATATCACCGAGAGCATGGCCGATTACCGCCATGCCGACGAACTTGCCGCGCTGCTGTCGCCGCGCGTGCGCCAGACCATCGCCGAACGCTGCCACTTGTGCGACGGCTTCTCCGATCCAGTTGCCAGAACCTGCCCGGCATGAGCATGAAGCTGATCAGCTATATCGCGGGCCTGCTTGGGCTGGGTGCCGCCATCGCCTTGGTCGCGCATCAAGGCTGGGGCGAAATCATGACGGCGATCGACCGCGCCGGTTGGCCCTTGCTGTGGCTGTTGCCGTTCCACATCTTGCCGCTGCTGTTTGATGTGATCGGCTGGCGCGTGCTGATCGCGCCACGCGATCCGCACAAGCAGGCGACACTACCCTTCCTGTTCTGGGTCGCTTCGATTCGCGAAGCCAGCAACCGCCTGCTGCCGGTGGCCAACATCGGCGGCGAGATCATCGGTATCCGCCTGGTGAAGTGGCGCGGCATCAGCGGCGCCGCGGTGGCAGCCAGCGTGATCATGGAAGTGCTGCTTACGCTGGTGAACCAGTATCTGTTCACGGCGCTGGGCATCATCCTGCTGATCGAACTGACCAGCGACATCAGCGCCTTCAGCACGGTGATCTACGCCCTGGCAGCCAGCGTGCCGCTGCCGATCTTCCTGATCATCCTGTTGCGCCATGGCAAGGTGTTCTCGCGCCTGGAAGGCTTCGCCGAGAAATTGCTGGGCGGACGCTCGACACTCACCGAGTTGATCGACGGCGCCAACCTCGACCAGGAAATCCGCGAGCAGTATTCGCGTCCGGTGCGCCTGATGGTCGCCACCGGCTGGCAGTTCGTGGGCTACGTGGTAGGCAGCTTCGAAACCTGGCTGGCGCTGCACCTGCTCGGATTTCCGATCAGCGTGTGGGATGCCATCGCCATCGAAGCGGTGACGCAGGCATTGCGCCATATCATCTTTGTCGTGCCGGCCGGCCTGGGCGTGCAGGAAGGCGGCCTGGTGCTGTTCGGCAACATCATCGGTCTGCCACCCGAAGCCAGCGTGGCGCTGTCCCTGGTCAAGCGCATGCGCGAGGTCGGGTTCGGCCTGCCGGCATTGATTTCCTGGCAATGGGCCGAAGCGCGCCGGCTGTATACCGTTTCCTCCGCGCGCGCCGGTCAGCGCCCCTTTGAAGAGAAGCTTTGAGTCATGACGTTCGAACGCGAGGCCTTTGACGCCGAAACCCTGGTGCCGGGCTACCACGAACCGGTGCTGCCCACGGGCGAGCCGGACGCGGCCACCATTGCCGCTTCCGAAACACGCACCCGGCACTGGTCGAGCAGCCGGCAAGGCAAGCGCATCAAATACGGCTCGGACGAGCACAAGCAGATGATGTGCCGGATGTTCGGTGAAACCTTCAATCCCTATCGCCCGTCCGTTTTGAAATGGCCGGCCCTGGATGATGCCGCCCTGCATCGCATCACCTCGTTGCCGATCTGGGATATCGCGGTGCAGACCGAAGGCAAGGCGCGCCTGCGCATGGCGGCCTATGCGCGCACCGTCACTGATCAGGAGATGCGCAACACGCTCGCGCAGAACGCATGGGAAGAAAACCGGCATAAGGAAGTGCTATCGAAAATGGTGCAGCACTACGGCATTCCGCTGGTGCCGGAACCACCCTATGAATATCCGAAAGACCCGGAGTGGGCCTATTTGGTCACCGGCTACAGCGAATGCATCGACAGCTTCTTCGCCTTCGGCCTGTTCAAGGTCGCACACGATTCAGGCCTGTTCCCCCCGGAACTGATCGACACCTTTGAGCCGGTGATGCAGGAAGAATGCCGGCACATCCTGCTGTTCGCCAACTGGGTGGCCTGGCATCGCCGCAATCTCAATCTGTTCCAGCGAATCGCGTTCGAATGGAAGGTGTTCCGCGTATGGTGCTTCCTCGGCATGGAGCGCATGGACCTGGCCAAGAGCCTGGATGCCGACGGCAACGAGCATGCACAGGACAACAACTTCACCGTCACCGGTGCGCAATCGGTGACGGAGCAGGATCTGAGCGTGGCGAAACTGATGGCGACGTGCCTCAGCGAAAACGATCGCCGCTTCGCTGGTTATGACCCGCGCCTGCTGCGACCGACGACGATGCCTTTCCTGGTGAAGTGTGCGTTGCCGGTGTTGAATTTTTTCGAGCGGCGCAAACGTAAGTAAAGACCATCCCATGGCCGTCATTCCCGCGAAAGCGCACTGCTGTCCGGGAAAATTTTCGCCGTTCTTGCGGGAAAGCTAAAACGACGTCATTCCAGCGAAAGCTGGAATCCAGCGACTTGAAAATCTGCAAAGGCACTGGATTCCAGCTTTCGCTGGAATGACGAGCCGATGGCACTGAATTTCCATGGAAAATTTTCGATGCGTGTGCTATGCCCGCGCATTTCTGAAGAACTTCATTTTCCCCGGACAGCGGTGCGCTTTCGC